>DATFUO010000268.1:0-7417 GCA_035260785.1 Burkholderiales bacterium | reverse complement strand
GGCGCCAAAGGCGACGTTGGGCAGCAGCAGCGCGCGGGCCTGCGGCAGTTTCTCCTGCGCCCCGATGTACTGCGCCTTCGCCCCCGCATAGGTCGCATCCTGCACTTGCGCTTCCCGGTAGATCGTTATCAGGTCGGTGGCCTCGCTCTGGTCCGCGAACAAAGCGGCAACCAGGAATGCAATGCGCTTCATCGATTTCCCCCCTTTTTATCGATGCTGATTATTTTCGCGGGCGGACGGTTCTTTTTTTCCTCAGCCACTCCGGCTCCGAGCCCGTTGACGATGATGTCCAGATGCTGGTCCAGATATTCCTCCGGATCGACACGCCGGCTGTCGCAGAAATCGAACGAATGGCGCCAAAGCAGCAGGTATACCAGCGGCGCGAGGATAATACGCATTGCGTAGTTCGCATCCATGGGCCTGAACTCGCCGCTCTTCATGCCTCTTTCCAGAACCGTCTGCACCAGCAGATGTCCTCGGCTGATGACTTCCTCGTAATAGAACTTGCCTATTTCCGGAAAATTGCGGCACTCGGAAAACATCAGCTTCGGAATACCGCCGAGTTTCGTCGTGCCCACGGATGTCCACCAGTTGAAAACGATCTCGCGCAGCAACTCGGATGAAGTCCCGCGATGTTCGTCCACCAGGCGCTCGCCGCGTTCGATGAGCGGCACGATTCCCGACCGGATGACCGCCTTGAACAATTCCTCCTTGCTGGAGAAATAAAGGTACAGCGTGCCCTTGCTGACGCCGGCGCGGGCAGCCACCTCATCGAGCCGGGTGGCGGCAAATCCGCGCTCGACGAACAAATCGAGTGCCGCCGACATCAATTCGGCAGGGCGCGCTTCCTTGCGCCTGGTCCAGCGGCGATCCTGTTTTGGCTGGGGATTCACGATCGAAATCGGAGTAAATGACTGAGCGGTCAGTAATATACACGGGCCACCTTCAGGGTCAACAGATATTCCGGGGATTTCCCCCCGCAGGCGGAATTGTGCACGTGATCGAGAAGGGCCGCCCGGCCTATAATCACTTCATCGTCGCGCATTCTCCCGGGACATACGCCACCATGAACTCGGTCCGGCCGCCCGCAGTTGCCGGAGCATTCTATCCCGGCGCCTGCGCAGATCTGCGCTCGCAGCTCTCGACCTTGCTCGCGTCGGCCCGCACCGCGGACGAGCGCCGTCCCAAGGCGTTGATTGCACCTCACGCCGGATACATCTATTCCGGACCGGTGGCGGCCAGCGCCTATGCATGTCTCGCACCACATCGCGACGCGTACTCGCGTGTCGTCCTCCTTGGCCCGGCGCATCGCGTGCGCCTGCGCGGTCTGGCGTTGCCAGCGAGTACCTCGTTCGCCACTCCCCTCGGGGAAATATTGCTGGATCGCGAAGCGGAGCAGGCCCTGCGTGCGCTGCCCCAGATCTGCATCAGCGACCAGGCCCACGCCCTGGAACATTCGCTCGAAGTGCATCTGCCGTTCCTGCAGCAGACGCTGTCCAGCTTCGCGCTGGTGCCGCTTGCCGTCGGCGAGGCCTCGGTCGGGGAAGTCGCCGAAGTATTGGATTTGCTTTGGGCAGGTGATGAGACGCTGATCGTCGTGAGTTCTGATCTTTCGCATTACCTGCCCTACTGGCAAGCGCGGCATGTCGACGAGCAAACGGCACGCATGATCCTGCGTCTCGCACCAACACTGAATCACGAGCAGGCGTGCGGGGCCACGCCCGTCAACGGTCTGCTGCATACGGCACAGCGGCGCGGCCTGCGTCCGCAAATGCTGGATCTGCGCAATTCCGGCGACACCGCAGGCGACAAAAACCGCGTGGTTGGCTACGCCTCCTTTGCCTTTTACGACGATGCTGCCGAACGACAAGCCGACAAACCGGCGAGCGGCCTCAGTCAAGCCGACGGCAATCTGCTGGTTACAATCGCGCGGTCTGCCATCGTCGATCGATTCGGTCTCTATTTTTCCGAAACCCAGGCGGCCTTCCTGCACCGGCCGGGCGCCTGCTTTGTCACACTGCATAAGGAGGGCCGCCTGCGCGGCTGCATCGGCAGCCTTGTGCCGCAGCGCAGCCTGTTCGACGACGTGCAGGCAAATGCCCGTGCCGCTGCGTTCCAGGATCCACGCTTCGAGCCTCTGCGTTTCGAGGAATTGAGTTCCACGCAAGTCGAGGTATCCGTACTGTCAGCGCAGCAACCCCTGACCTTCGTCGATGAGGACGACGCACTTGCGCAGTTGCGACCCCACGTCGACGGCGTCGTCCTCGAATTCAGCCGCCATCGCGGCACCTTCCTGCCGCAAGTCTGGGACAATATGCCTGACCCGCGGCGGTTTCTCGCAGAACTCAAGCGCAAGGCCGGGCTCGCGCCGGATTTCTGGGATGCCGGGGTGCGGCTTTCGCGCTACACCGTGACCAAATGGACGCAACCGCAATCGGCGTGAACGCGCCCGGATCGCCGTATGTCGGGCGCTGGTGGCATATCCTCGAAGACGGCAGGCTGCAGTGCGATCTGTGTCCGCGCGACTGCAGGTTGCATGAAGGTCAGCGCGGCGCCTGCTTCGTGCGCCAGCGCATCGACGACCGCATGATCCTCACCACCTACGGCCGATCATCCGGTTTCTGCATCGACCCGATCGAGAAAAAGCCGTTGAATCATTTTTTCCCCGGATCGAGCGTCCTGTCCTTCGGCACTGCCGGTTGCAACCTGGCGTGCAAGTTCTGCCAGAACTGGGACATCTCCAAGTCGCGCGACATGGACCGGTTGACGGACCTCGCGGCGCCCGACCAGATCGCTGGCGCAGCGCAGCGTGCCGGCAGCAGGAGTGTTGCATTCACCTATAACGACCCGGTCATCTTCGCAGAGTACGCGATGGACGTCGCCGATGCGTGTCACGCTCGCGGCATCCGTACCGTTGCCGTCACCGCGGGCTACATGCACGACACGCCGCGGCGCGAATTCTACGCAAAGATGGACGCAGCCAATGTGGACCTCAAGGGATTTACCGACGAGTTCTACATCAAGCTCACCGGATCAACCCTGCAGCCGGTGCTCGATACGCTGAAATACCTGCGCCATGAAACCGACGTCTGGTTCGAGATCACGACCTTGCTGATCCCGACAAAAAATGATTCCGACGAAGAGTTATACCAGCTCTCGAAATGGGTCGCGAAGGAACTGGGCGATGGCGTGCCGCTGCATTTCACGGCCTTTCATCCGGACTACAAACTCGACGACCTGCCGCCCACACCGGCCTCCACGCTCACGCGCGCGCGAAACATCGCCCTCGGGGAGGGATTGAAGTACGTTTACACCGGCAACGTGCACGACAGCGAAGGTGGAACTACATTTTGTCCGGGCTGCGGCAATAGCCTGATCGTACGCGACTGGCATCGGATCCTCGTCTACCGCGTATCGGCCGAAGGACGTTGCACCAGCTGCGGCACGGCGATCGCCGGTCGCTTCGGCAGATTCGATAAACCGTTCGGTCCGCGGCGCATTCCGGTTTCGATTCGCGCCTGACGCGAGGCCATCACCGCAATTCGGCGGTGATGGAGTTTATTTTTCGAGAGCGGCGGCCTTGCGCCCGGAACCGGATTGATCGGCGCGGGTCTTGAGCGATTTTTCTGCAGCACGCTCCGCAGCCTGTACGGTATTCGCCAGCAGCATCGTGATGGTCATCGGACCGACACCGCCCGGAACGGGCGTGATATAGGACGCTTTTTCCTTCGCGCTCTCGAAATCCACATCACCTGCCAGCTTTCCGTCGGGCATGCGATTGATGCCGACATCGACGACCACGGCGCCGGGTTTGATCATGTCACCTGTAACCATCTTGGGCTTGCCTGTGGCGACCACCAGAATGTCGGCGATCGAAGTGTATTGTCCGAGGTCGCGGGTTTTCGATGTGCAGATCGACACCGTTGCGCTGCGTGCGAGCAGCATCAGCGCCATCGGCTTGCCAACGATGTTGCTGCGGCCGATCACCACCGCGTTGCAACCTTCAATCGGAATCCGGTAATGATCGAGCAGCGCCATCACGCCGTAGGGCGTGCAGGGCGGGAAAATCGCGCCGCCGGTCACCAGCGCACCGAGATTGTAGAGATGGAAGCCGTCGGCGTCTTTTTCCACCGAAACAGCTTCCAGTACGTTCGTGTTGTCGACTTGTGGCGGCAGCGGCAATTGCACCAGGATGCCGTGGATTTTCGGACTGGCATTGAGTTGCGCGATCTTTGCCAATACGGTTCGCTCGGGCACGTCTACCGGAAACTGATGAAGTTCGGAATACAGCCCCATGTCTGCGCAGGCCTTGACCTTGTTGCGCACGTAGACTTGCGACGCCGGATTGTCGCCGATCAGGATGACCGCGAGCCCTGGCGTCATTCCGCGCGACTTCAACGCATCGGCCCGTTCCTTCCATTGCGCACGGATTACCTTCGATACCGCGACGCCGTCCATGATGGTGGCGCTCACGAGCGCTTCCCGTGACTGGTGATTGGTGATCGGTGATCGGTGAAGGCAATCTTCACCATTGATGTCGTCCCTGCTTTTTCTCAGTGCTCGGCATACTTTTTAATACCCCACTTGAGGGGTGCTCAGTCCTCAGTCCTTCTTTGCTACTTCGAGCTGTGCGAGCGTTGAATAGAACACCGGCCCCCTGCCCATATCCGATTCGCGCTGGCTGGTCAGTGCATTGATGTTGACCCCGCCGCGCATCCTGGAACCCTGCAACTGTTTCTGCGCGCCGATCACGCCCGGCAGCAACCCTTCGACGACCAGTGCATGGCCAAAGGCCTCGCCGCGGTCGTTGAATAACCGGCAGCAGTCACCGTCCTGGATGCCACGCGCCTTCGCGTCCAGCGTGCTGACCTCGAAGGTCGGACGCGCGAGCATTTCCTGCAGGCGCGGCACATGCTGGAAACTCGCGCCGATGAAATAGTGGGTCGCGGCGCTGATGACCTGGAGCGGGAATTTTTTCCTCGCCTCGACGCTCTCGAATCCCTCCTGCTCCGGCAGATGCATCGGCAAGGGGTCCAGGCCCAGCCTCGCAAGCGCCTCCGAGTAGATTTCGATCTTGCCCGACGGCGTCGGCCACTTGCCGCTGTTGATGCCCCAGCGGCGGGGAGAATCGACGTTGGCCCTCGCCCAGCCGTTGCGTTTCAGTCCGTCGTAGGTAATGCCTTCGAACAGAGGATTGACCTTCGGATCGATCAGTTCGCGGATCATGTCCTCGTCGGACTGCGAAAAACACGGATCGTCGTATCCCATCGCCTTTGCCAGCCGGCGGAACATTTCCTGATTGTCGAGGCTCTCGCCCTGTTTTTCAATCGCCTGCTCGGACAGCGTGTAATAGTAATTTCCGTAAGCCGGCAGCAGATCGACGTGTTCGAGCGCTGTATCGGCGGGCAATACGATGTCCGCGTAGGACGCGGAATCGCACCAGAAGGTGTCGTGTACCACTGTGAACAGGTCGTCGCGCGAAAGCCCCTTGCGCGTCGCGACGGTGTCGGGGACGCAGTTGGCCGGGTCGGCACTCCAGCAGAACAGCGCCTTGATCGGCGGGCTGAGCTCGTTGAGCGCGTTGCCGAGCTGGATCATATTGATGGTTCGCGGCTTGCGTCCCTCCAGCAGGTCGGTGCCCTGCAACTTGCGCATATCCACGCGCCGCATTTCCCCGCCGGTCGACATGCACACGCCGCCCTTGCCGCGTGCCGCACCGGTAATGGTGGGCAGCAGCTTGATGGCGCGCGTCATCATGCCGCCATTGTCATGGCGCTGGATGCCCCAGTTCACCCGGATGAAGGACTGCTTCGTGCCGCCGTAGATCAGCGCGAGTTTTTCGATGTCGGCGGCGGCGATGCCGGTAATCGCTTCGACCCGATCCAGGGTGTACTCCGGCAGGCGTTCGTCGATCAGTTTTTTCCAGCCGACGGTATGGCTTTCGAGAAAATCCAGGTCATGCAGGCCGCGATCGACAATGATTTTCATCATGCCGAGCGCGAGCGCCGCGTCGGTGCCGGGGCGTGGCTGAATGTGCCAATCCGCAAACGCAGTAGTCCGCGTCACGCGCGGATCGATGGCGATGATCCTTGCACCGTTGTCGCGCGCCGCGTTCACGAACGGCATCGCATGCACACCGGTCGACACCAGGTTCGTGCCCCACAGGATCACGACCTTCATGTCCGGCAGGTCTTCGATGTTGGCGTCACCCACGCGGCCGAAGGTGTGCATTTCCGCGGCGGCGCCGGCGGCGGTGCAGATCGTGCGCTCGAGCCGTGCGGCACCCATCTTGTTGAAGAAGCGTTCGCCCATGCCGAAAAATCCCAGCATGCCCAGCGTGCCGGAATAGGAAAACGGCTGAACCGCTTCGGGGCCGTGTGCCGAGATCACCGCCTTGAGTTTTGTCGCGATTTCGTGCAGCGCTTCGTCCCAGCCGATGCGACGGAATTTTGCCCCGGGGCCCTTCGGTCCGACCCGTCTATGCGGATAGAGCACGCGCTTGTCGTTGTAGACCAGGTCGAGATAATGATTGACCTTGTTGCAGAGATAACCGCGTGTCACCGGATGGGTCGGGTCCCCCTCCACCTTGATCGCGCGCCCGGAGCCGGTGTCCACGGTAACCCGCATGGAGCAGCCGTCGGGACAGTCATGCGGGCAGGCGACGCGCGCAGTCCGCAGTTTGCTGGAAACGCCCGGTTCGCCGATTACGCCCATGACAGCCTCGCCCGAAACATTATTCTGGGATATTGTAACGCCCCGGCCGCCCCGGCCGCAGAATTACAACAAATCCGCCATTCCAAGAGGTCTTCATGCAGCACGACCGCACCTTGTCCGCCCTCCTGCTTGCCTTCGCCTTCGTGTTCGCGGTCGACGCAGAAGCGAAGCTTGTCAAGCTTGAAATCGCGAAACGCGAAGTCGTTGCGCAAGGGATGTCGTTCGGCGACGCCGGACCGTACGAAAAACTGACCGGGCGAGCCTGGTTCGAGGTCGATCCCGCCCTGGAGAGAAACAAGGCCGTGTTCGATCTGGACCACGCGCCGCTGAATGCGAATGGCAGGGTCGAATTCTCCGCGGACATGGTGATCCTCAAACCCGTGGATAGCGCTCTGGGGGCGAAAACCCTGTTCTTCGAAGTCAACAACCGCGGCCGCAAGATTTCCTTCGGCCGCATGCACGACACCGCATCCGACGCCAACATGAATGATCCGCTTGCTGCGCGCGATTTCGGCAACGGCTTCCTGATGAAACGCGGCTACGTGATCGCGTGGGTGGGCTGGGGTGCGGATATCGCCCCGGGCGACAATCGCCTGACCGTGAGTTTCCCGATCGCGGTGGAAAACGGCCGGCCGGTCACGGAACGCATCCTGACGGAGCTCTCCGACCGAAATTTCAACGGCGGCAAACCGTTGTCACTGCC
>DATFUO010000267.1:0-3233 GCA_035260785.1 Burkholderiales bacterium | reverse complement strand
CGAGTTGATTCGTTGCCTTTAACGATCTCTCGCTTTCTCTATATAAGGATCCACCAGCGCAGCCCGCGAGCGGATCGTCTTTCTCGCTTCTTCCGCTACCTCCTCCAGGTGCTGATGCACCAGGTTCACACCCTGGATCGCCATCATCTTGAAGTATTTGATGCCGGCCTCGCTGGCAGCGAAGCGCATGTTGTTATCGTATTTGGTGAGATCGTAGATCGGCGCGAAGTGGCTCTTCGCCTCGTAAGTGGCGACCTGTAAATCGCGCATCTCCTGCTCCGAGCCCGGCACGCCGTACTTCAAGCGATCGGTAAAAGTATAGGTCTGCAGCGTCAGTTCGCCGACGAACCACTCGATGACGCGGCGCTGCAGTTCGCCGCCTTCGCTTCGGAAGTGCACAGCGATTTCGTCGGCCTCCTCGCCATTGAAGATGGTCGCAACCTGTTCCGACCAGGCTTCCTGCACCCACGCACCGCTGGCGACCTTGCGCTGGATCAGCGCATCCGTGCCCTGCATCAGTTCGCGTTCGGCGCCCTGCCATTGCGGCGAATCCATGTTCCAGGCTTTCCGGTCCAGCCCGGCTGCCTTGCCTTTTTCCGCTAGCAGGTCGCGCGCCGCCGTTAGTGCCGCCTGTTTTACGTAGACGCGGCCGATGTAAACAGGCAGCGCCACATCGTGCGCCTCGACGACCCGCGACACCGCATCGCGCTTGAGTTCCTCTTTGCTTGGATCTTCGGCATGCGCTGCCGACACAAAAAAACCCGCGACGACAGCCGCGGGCCAGATAATCCACTTCACTTCAACCTCCTTGGTGGGTTACCGATACGGTGTTGAATCCCGAACCGGAGCATACCCCCAAAACATTCACCCAAGCACTCACCGCAGAGGACGCGGATACCCTACGTGCCTAGCACGTCGGGGTACCCTTTTAGGACGCAGAGGAAAAACAAGAACGAGGAAATCAAGGTAGGGTTATAAGCGGCGTAACTGTTCATGGACCGGCGCCGCCAATATTCACTTGGATGGCTCATCAGCCAATGCACGGTCTTAACACGAGAATTTTTCTTTCTCTTGCCTTTCCTCCGCGTCCTCCGCGTCCTCTGCGGTGAGTGCTTATGGGACTTAAATCCCCCAGCGTAGCGCAGCGGTATGCAGCGGGGCATCCCAAAGTCGCTTGAGTTCGGTATCGAGCATCGTCACGGTCACCGAACCGCCGGCCATTTCCAGGGAGGTCACGTAGTTCCCGACCAGCGACCTCGCCACGCGGATGCCCGCCTTTGTAAGAAGGTCATGTGCGGCGTGGTACATGATGTACAACTCCATCAGCGGCGTGCCACCGAAGCCGTTCACCAGCAGGAGCGCTTCTCCGCGCGCGGCGCGTCCGAGATCGCCGAGGATGGTGTCGACCATTTCCTGAACAATCGCATCCACGGACTTGAATTTCACCCGGCGACGGCCGGGTTCGCCGTGAATGCCCACACCCATTTCCATTTCGTCCTCGCCGAGTTCGAATGTCGGCTTGCCGGCGGCGGGGACGGTGCAACTGGTCAACGCCACGCCCATCGAACGCGTCTGCGCATTGACTTTGTCGCCGAGCACTTTGAGCGCGCCCAGATCACGGCCCTCCTCCGCGGCCGCGCCGACAATTTTCTCGACGATCATGGTGCCGGCCACCCCGCGCCGGCCGGTCGTATAAGTGGAGTTGTCCACGGCGACGTCGTCGTTGGTGATGACGGTTTCCACGCGGCCCCCGGACATTTCCTTCGCCATGTCGAAGTTCATCACGTCGCCTTCATAATTCTTGACGATGAACAGTACGCCCGCACCGGTGTCCACTGCCTCGCTTGCGGCGAGCATCTGGTCCGGCGTCGGCGAAGTGAACACCTGGCCGGGACAGGCGGCATCGAGCATGCCGCGTCCGACAAAGCCGGCATGCAGCGGCTCATGACCGGACCCGCCGCCGGAAATCAGCCCGACCTTGCCCTTCTTCAGATTCGCACGGCGCACGAACTTCGATCCTTCGCCGAGCATGACGATGTCGGCGTGCGCCTCGCAGAACCCCGCCAGGCTCTGTTCCAGGATGCCGTCGACGCTGTTGATCAGCTTCTTCATTGTCCCCTCCCTATGCAAGGACTGCGTGCGCTCTGCCCTTCACGACTCCCGCAGCACGCGCGCAATCTTATCGGCAAACTCGGTGACGATCGTCTCCAGTTGTTTGTTCCTGTGTTCATCCCCGAGGTCGGGCAAAGTGAGCGTGACCCGGTGCACCCGATGGTGGCCTTTGAGCAACTGCAGGCGGCGATGGTGCGCATCGCGGTATGCGGCCAGGAACTGCTCCTTCTCGCGCGGGGAAAAGTGGCAGATCTCGAAAATGGCGTCGACGTGCTGCGCCGGAATCGGGGTCGGATAGGCGGGATTCGAGATTTGCGAGATGAAGCTGCGGTTCTTGCCGAGCGCTTCCGCAAGACGCTGCCGCATTCCCGACGGCCGGCTGTCGATGACCTTCTGCAGGATGCGCTTGTATGCGGCCACATGCTCCAGCGCCGCATCGGCTTTTGCGTTGCGACTCATCTTTTCAATTTCAGCACTTTGCAATAGTCGCTTTCACGGCGGCCAGTGCGGCGGGCGCCACCGACAGCGTGCGCAGCCCGCAATCCAGCAGCGCCGGCAGGTGCAGCGGATCGCTTGCCAGATCGCCGCACAGGCTCACTTCCCGCCCTTCCCGGTTGCCATGTTCGCAGATGCCGCGAATCACGCGCAGAAATCCCGTGCCGGGCAGCGCCACCGAGGTCAGTTCGGGTTCATCGCGGCTTGCCGCCGACAGATACTGGATCAGGTCGTTGCTGCCGATGGAGTAAAAGGCCGCTTCGAATTCTTCGACCGCGAGCGCGGCCGCGGGCACTTCGACCATCATTCCCAGCGGTGGGGTCGCGACCGGTATGCCTTCCGCGTTCAGTTCCGCCACCGCACGCTCCAGCATTACCCGGCAGCGCTCGAGTTCCTCCGGCAGCGTGACCATCGGGATCATCACTTTCAGGTTGGCGCCGACCGACGCGCGCGCCAGCGCACGCAACTGGACGCTCAACACGTGCGGGTGGCGCAGCGACAGGCGCACGCCGCGCACGCCCAGGAAAGGATTGGATTCGTGTTCGCGCGTCAGGCCCGGGATCGGTTTGTCGCCACCGGCATCGAGCGTGCGGATGGTCACCGGCTTGCCGGCCGCCCATTCCACG
>DATFUO010000266.1:0-2134 GCA_035260785.1 Burkholderiales bacterium | reverse complement strand
GCGGTGCCGATTTCGACGATGGTGCTCGCTACTGCGCCTGGGGGCATGGCCGAGATGTGCGTCACCGCCAAGGTTCTCCAGCTCGGCGTGCCGCTGGTGACCGCGGCGCACGTTGCGCGCGTCATTATTCTCGTGACGACGACGGCGCCCACATTCCGGATGGCAAAACGCCTCACGCGTAGGCTGCGCGCGTAGCGCCCGCATCGCGTAACTTGCCGTTTTTTCTGGTCATTTTTTTCTGCAGCCGGATCGTGGTAGAGTTCGCGCCTTTACTGTCCTGAAAAACGACTGGCGGTCGTGTCCGTCCTGCCGCCAGGTCGTCATCGCGAGGCCCCGGCATGAATCAACCTTACGCTGCAGGTATTGATATTGGCGCTCCGTCTTACGTTCAGCACCACGGCGCCAAGGAATGGGTGGCGCGCATCGTCGCGCTGGCCAAACCCGACCGGATTCAATGGTGCGACGGCTCGCAGGAGGAATACGACCGGCTTTGCGACGAAATGGTCAAGTCAGGCACGCTGCAGCGGCTCAACCCCGAGTTCCGCCCGAACTGTTTCCTCGCGCTCTCGGATCCCGGCGACGTGGCGCGCACCGAGGACCGAACTTTCATCTGCTCGCAGCAAAAGGAGAACGCGGGTCCGACGAACAACTGGGTCGATCCCCGGGAAATGCGCGCCACGCTGGACAAGCTCTTCGACGGGTGCATGCGCGGCCGGACCCTTTATGTGGTCCCGTTTTCCATGGGACCGCTCGGCTCGCACATCGCGCATATCGGCATCGAGCTGACCGATTCGCCCTACGTGGTGGTGAGCATGCGCATCATGACGCGCATGACGAAGAAGGTATGGGAAATCCTGGAGAGGAACGGCAATTTCGTTCCCTGCGTGCATTCGGTCGGCGCGCCGCTCGCGCCCGGGCAGAAGGACGTGGCTTGGCCGTGCAGCAGGGAGCACAAGTACATCGTCCACTATCCGGAAACCAGGGAAATATGGTCGTTCGGCTCCGGCTACGGTGGCAACGCATTGCTCGGCAAGAAATGTTTTTCGCTGCGCATTGCCTCGGTCATGGGCCGGGACCAAGGCTGGCTTGCCGAGCACATGCTGATTCTCGGCGTCACGCCGCCCTCGGGCGAAAAGATCTATGTGAGCGCGGCGTTCCCTTCAGCGTGCGGAAAAACGAACTTCGCCATGCTGATTCCGCCGGCGGCGTTCAAGAGCTGGAAAGTCTCCACGATAGGCGAAGACATCGCCTGGATAAAGCCGGGCAAGGACGGACGTTTTTACGCGATCAATCCGGAGTCTGGAATTTTCGGCGTCGCGCCTGGAACCTCGGAAAAGACCAATCCCAACTGCATGGCGATGATCAGAAGCAACACCATTTTCACCAATGTCGCCATGACATCGGACGGCGACGTGTGGTGGGAGGGGATGACAAACGTGCCTCCCGTCAAGCTCATCGATTGGCAGGGGAAGGAGTGGACACCCGATTGCGGCAGGAAAGCGGCCCACCCCAACTCGCGGTTTACGGTTCCCGCCACGCAGTGCCCGTCGATCGATCCCGAATGGGAAAATCCCGAGGGCGTGCCGATATCGGCCTTTGTGTTCGGTGGCCGGCGCTCGGACACAGTACCGCTTGTGGCCGAGGCCTTCGATTGGGACTCCGGAGTCTACATCGCCGCGACGATGGGTTCGGAGACCACAGCAGCGGCCACCGGCAAGGTCGGCGTGGTCAGGCGCGATCCGATGGCGATGATCCCGTTCGTGGGCTACAACATGGGCGACTACTTTAACCATTGGTTGAAGCTCGGGCGCTCGGTGCCGAAGCGCCCGCGGATTTTCTGCGTCAACTGGTTCCGTACCGATGCTCAGGGCAAGTTCATCTGGCCTGGGTTCAGGGAGAACATGCGCGTGCTGAAATGGATCGTTGAGCGCTGCCAAGGCAAGGCACGCGGGGTCGAAACACCGATCGGCCGGGTTCCCGACTTTGCAGATGTGGAGTTGAGCGGACTCGAGGGCTTCGACGACGAGAAGTTCAGGCGGGTCAGCTCGATCGACAGCAGCGAGTGGAAGCGGGAGCTCAAGTTGCAGGACGAGTTGCTTCAGCTTTTGGGGAGCCGGTTGCCGCGCGAGTTCGC
>DATFUO010000265.1:0-12499 GCA_035260785.1 Burkholderiales bacterium | reverse complement strand
GTCGACGCGGGGCGGCCGTGGAAGTCGATCATGATCTCGATGTCGTCGCCGACCGCCTCGCGCAGTTTGCGCATCATGCCGGCGACGTGGTCCTGCTGCTTCGGTGAGGCGGTGAAATGCGTGTAGGGGATGAATACCACTTTGAGCGCGCGATAACCCTTTTCGATCACCTCGTGACCGCGCTCGACCACCGCGCTGTGGTCCATGGTCTCGTAGACCGAAGTCATGTCGCCGAAGCCCAGGTGCGTGTAAATCTTGATGCGATCATGGGTCTTGCCACCGAGCAGGCGCCAGACCGGTACATTGAGCTCCTTGCCCCAGATGTCCCACAGCGCCATCTCGATGCCGCTGACCGCCGTGTTGCCGATCACACCCAGGCGCCAGAAGGAATGCTTCACCAGCACGCGCAGGTTCTGCTCGATGTCGCGCGGATCGCGGCCGATCAGCAGCGGCTCCAGATCCTGCACCGCGCCGACGACCGCGCGCGTCTTCCACTCGAGCGTTGCCTCGCCCCAGCCGTAGAGTCCCGGCTGGTCGGTCTCGACACGTACGAATACCCAGTTGCGCATCTCGGCGTTGCAGACCGCTGTCCTGATCGCGCTGATTTTCATTGTTCTCCTCCGAAAGGCGAGAGATTAAAGCCTACGCGCGCATGAATCCAGCGCGGCGGATCGGGCATAATCCCTGTCGAGGAACACGCCGGCGATGGTGTTGCCGTCCCCGGCCATAAAAACACACATATATATATAGCGGGGGAGAGATGGCCCGATCCCTGGGACCATTCGATTACATCATCATCGGCGCCGGTTCGGCCGGCTGCCTGCTGGCCAACCGCCTGAGCGCGGATCCGAAGGTACAGGTGTTGCTGCTGGAAGCGGGAGGCAAGGATGATTATTTCTGGATCCACGTTCCGGTCGGTTATCTGTATACGATCGCCAATCCGCGTACCGACTGGTGCTACAGGACGGATGCGGATCCGGGCCTGAACGGCCGCTCCATCGGGTATGCCCGCGGCAAGGTGCTGGGCGGTTGCTCGTCCATCAACGCGATGATCTACATGCGCGGGCAGAAAAGCGACTACGACTTCTGGGCCTCGCTGGGCAACAAGGGCTGGTCCTGGGACGAAGTCCTGCCGTATTTCCTGCGCAC
Organism: Burkholderiales bacterium; assembly: GCA_035260785.1. GTDB lineage: Bacteria > Pseudomonadota > Gammaproteobacteria > Burkholderiales > JACQAP01 > JACQAP01. The sequence goes on along the minus strand of DATFUO010000265.1, from coordinate 11,350 downwards.
CGAGGACTATGTGCACGGGGCCAGTGAATTTCACGGCGCCGGTGGCGAACTGCGCGTGGAAGAGCGGCGCGTGAACTGGGAGATCCTCGATGCCTGGCGGGAAGCGGCGGCCGAATGCGGCATCCCCAAAATTGAAGAATTCAACCGCGGCGACAATTTCGGCAACGCCTATTTCCAGATGAACCAGAAGCGCGGCGTGCGCTGGAGCAACACCAAAGCCTTCCTGCGTCCCGTCATGCACCGGCCGAATCTCACCGTCGTCACCAATGCCCACGTGGAACGCATCGTTCTTCAAAACATGGGCATGCTCCGGCGCGCAACCGGCGTCGAATTCCGACTCGGCCCGCGCGGCAAGCAGATTGCAGAGGCCAGGCGTGAAGTCATCCTGTCTGCGGGGACGATCGGCTCTCCCCAGATCCTGCAGTTATCCGGCATCGGCCCCGCGGCGCTGCTCCAGGAGCGTGGCGTCGAGGTGGAGCACAATCTCCCGGGTGTGGGCGAGAACCTGCATGACCACCTGCAGGTGCGCATCATCTACAAGGTGAAGAATGTCGGCACCCTCAACGAGAGGGCGAACAGCCTGTTCGGGAAAGCGGCGATGGGTCTCGAGTACCTGCTGTATCGCACGGGTCCGCTGACCATGCCGCCCTCCCAATTGGGCGCCTTTGCGAAAAGCGATCCGTCGCAGGCGTCCGCCAACATCGAATGGCATGTGCAGCCGCTGTCCCTGGACAAGTTCGGGTCCCCGCTGCACGCGTTCGCGGCGATCACGCCTTCGGTCTGCAACCTGCGCCCTACCAGCCGGGGGCAGGTCCGCATCAGGAGCGCGGACCCCTACCAGCATCCGTCCATCATGCTCAACTATCTGTCCACGCCGGAAGACCGCGGGGTCGCCGTGGACTCCATTCGCATGACGCGCCGGATCATGAAGGCGAAGGCGCTGGAGAAATACCGGCCAGAAGAATACCTGCCCGGACTGGATGTCTACACTGATGAACAACTTTCCCTGGCAGCGGGGGATCTCGGCACGACCATATTTCATCCCGTCGGAACCTGCCGCATGGGGCGCGATCGGATGGCCGTGGTGGACGAACGTCTGAAAGTGCGCGACATGGCCGGCCTGCGTGTAATAGACGCGTCGATAATGCCGCGCATCACTTCCGGAAATACCAATGCCCCGACGACGATGATTGCGGAAAAAGGCGCGGAAATGCTGCGCGAGGACTGGAAGTCCCGGTAAAAATCAACCATGGAGAATCGAATGCCCGCCTACCTGATATCGCAAATCGAAATCCACGATCGGCAGGGCTACGAGGAATATCGCAAGCTCGTCGGCCCGTCGCTGGCCAAGTACGGCGGCAAGTTCATCGCGCGCGGCGGCACGATCGATGTGCTGGAGGGAAACTGGTCGCCTCAGCGGATCGTGATCTGCGAATTCGAGAGCCTGAAACGTGCACGCGAATGGTATGACTCGCCGGAATACAAACCCGCCATGGACATCCGTCAGAAAACGGCGGATGCGCAGATCATCGTCGTCGACGGACTCTGACCTTCAATCGGAACGAAAGCCGATTTTCTTGTGCGTGCCGTCGCAGTAGGGTTTGTTATTCGACTGGCCGCAACGGCATAGCCAGGCCTCCTGCACGCGGTTTACCGTGCGCCCGGTGCCGCTGACCAGTTCGAGGTTGCCGGAAAAGTACAACGGCCCATCCTTCTTCGGCGTAAGCGCCAGCCGTCCATTGCGCGCCGATAGTGGTTCGGAAGGTTGCGTCGGCGGTTCGCCGGTGGATAGGAAGTCGGCCGTGACGTGGCTGCCGTCGCAATAGGGCTTTTTCCTCGAAACACCGCAGCGGCACAAGGTGGCGCGCAGGTGCGTTGTCGCGTCGCCGATATGCAGGTCCGCATGGATCGCGAGCGGACCGTTCTCCCGGATGCGGATCAGATTCACCGGTGGCGCCGCTTCCTGGAGTTCGCCGTCGGTGCGTTCGTAGGTGATGGCGCCCGACGGACAGGCCAGCGCGGTTGCCACCACCTCTGCCGCCGACGCGGCGTCGGGCCTGATCCACGCACCCGGTACATTGGCCTGAAAGACCTCCGGCCTGCCGAGAACGCAATTGCGGGAATGAATGCACTTCTCGCCGTCGAAACGCACGACGATTCTTTCTCCCCGATATTCCTGAATCTGCTCGCTCATTTAAGCCTCAACTGGGATCGCGTCTGCGAGTCTTCATCTTACTCGCTGCCCAATCCGGTGGCAGCGGGCAAGGTGGAAGAAACCTCAAGACGCAGAACCTTGACGCAAAGGCGCGAAGGCGCAAAGGATTGGCGAACGGGATTGGGAATTGGACGAAGACTTAAAAACCCGTTACTCGGGGCGGGAAATTCCCCATTGTTCCCTTGAAAGTCTTCTGCCTTTCTTTGCGCCTTTGCGTACCCCTCAAGGGGGTATTGAAAAGAATCTTTGCGTCAATTCTTTTGATTCCCGGCAATTTCAACAACCGGTCAGGCGCCGCGCGGAATCCTCAACGTGGCCTCAAGCCCGCCGCGGGCAAGGTTGCGCAAACGCACCGAACCGCCGTGCGCCTGCGCGATGTTGCGGGCGATCGACAGGCCGAGGCCGCTGCCGCCGGTGTTGCGATTGCGCGACCCTTCGACCCGATAGAACGGCTCGAACACTCTCTCGATATCGTCTTCCGGAATCCCTGGCCCGTCATCGCTGATCGCGATATTGAGCGCGCCACCCTCCTCCCGCAGCGTAATGTCGGCGCGGCGGCCGTAGGCAAGCGCATTGTCGATCAGGTTCTGCAGGCAGCGCTTGAGCGCCTGCGCCCGGCCCATTACCGGGTTGCGCGCGTTGCCGGACAAGGTGACGGTATGGCCGGCTTCCTCCGCGTCTTCCTTCAGGCTGGAGATCAAAGCGGTAACGTCGATCGGCTGGACCGCCTCACCACCTTCGGCCAGTCCGCGCATGTAGTCCAGTGTCGAGCCCACCATCTGCTGCAGTTCATCGAGATCTTTGACGAACTTCGTCTTGATCTGCGCGTCGTCGAGCATCTCCGCACGCAGACGCATGCGCGTGATCGGCGTCTTCAGATCGTGCGACATCGCGGCCAGTACCTTTACGCGGGTGTCCACGTAGCGCTTGAGCCGGTCCTGCATCACGTTCAGCGCGCGCGAAGCGCGCACCAGTTCATTCGCACCGCGCTCCGGCAACGGCGGACGATCGATGTTGCGGCCGAGATCTTCCGCCGCGCTGGCCAATACCGACAAAGGCCGCGTAACCAGGCGCACCGCGAAGAAACACAGAATCACCATCACGCCATCGACAATCGCGAGGTTGCGAAACATGCGGATGACCCACTGGGTTGCCCGCGCCGGGTCGGTGCTCTCCACGGTGATCCATACGCCGTCGTTCAACAAAACCGTCGCGTACATCCTGACGCCGGGCCGTTCGACGAATTCGCGTGCATACCAGGAATCCGGCTTGAGATAGACCGGGCGAGCAACGATAACCCGGAAACCGACCCCCGTCGGCAGCGTCAGCGCCAGGGCGTCGCGCGCGATAGTCATCAATTCCGATTCCTCGCCGGCAGACGCGTCGGAGCCTGCCGGCTTGCCGTAAGTCACCTTAAGGGTATCGTTGGATATTGCCTGCATGATGCGGGTACGTTCTGCGGGGCTGGCGGCCGTCATCGTGCGCACGACATCCCCGATCCTGGTCGCTGCCTGGTTGGCGCTGACGCGAAATACCTGCGCGTTTCGATCGGAGATCGCGACGGAGGTCGTAATCAACTGGATCGTCAGGACGCCCCCCGCCAGAATCAGCACGATGCGTCCGAACAGCGATCGCGGCAAAAAATTCATTTCGTTTCCTCCGCCGGATTTTCTAGCACCCTGGTCGCGAGCACGTAGCCCTTGCCGCGGACGGTCTTGATGATCTCGGGTTCACGCGCCTGCTCGCGCAGGCGTTCGCGCAGCCGGCTGACCTGCATGTCGATGGTGCGATCGAGCGGGTCGGCATCGCGCCCGAAGGTGAAATTGGAAAGCTGGTCGCGCGACAAAACGGCATTCGGATTCTGCAGGAAGATCAGCAGCAAACGGTATTCCGCTCCGGAAAGTGCTACCACCACGCCATCCGGCGCATACAGGTTGCGCGCACGGGTATCGAGCCTCCAGCCCAGAAAACGGAAGGCCTCCGGCACGTTGACCTCGGTATCCGTGGGCAGGGATTTCGCCCGCCTGAGAATACTGCGGATGCGCGCCAGCAATTCCCGCGGATCGAAGGGTTTGGCCAGGTAATCGTCGGCGCCCATTTCCAGGCCAAGGATGCGATCCACTGCCTCTCCGCGCGCGGTCAGCATCAGCACCGGTACCTGCGAGCGGGACCGCAGTTGCCGGCACAGGGACAGGCCGTCGTCGCCCGGCAGCATCAGGTCCAGCACCACCAGGCTCACCGGCTTCACCGTGAGCGCCTCCCACATGGCTTTGCCGTCTGCCACGGCATGCGCGTCGAATCCATTCTTGCGCAAGTACTCCTCCAGCAGGGACTGGATGTCCTCGTCATCGTCGACTATCAGAACGCGATCTCGCATGGCTGCTCTTATACCTCCGACCGAAACCAATTGGGAGAAGTTTTGTCACTTACTGTAACCCCCGTCGGGCGCAGGACATTTCGTTACATAACGCGCAGGGGTATGACATACAGTTGCAAGCCTCGAGAAAAGCATTCGAAATCATCCCGGAATGAAGCGATGAGCCCTGCCCCGCTGGCCGACGAAGAACTGATTCCCTCCGGCATGCAACGCGGCGCCAGATCCGCCTGGTGGCGGCGTTGGTGGGTGTGGCTGTTGGTGTTTTGCATCATCGGCGGCACAGCTTGGTTCGTTTTCGCCAAACCGGAAGGCGGCAAACCTGCCGGCGGGCCGCAAGGCGGGGGCAAAGCCGGCATGAATGGGGCGAATCGTCCGCAGCCCGTCATGACGGCGGCGGCCCGCACCGGCGACATAAACCTTTACCTGAATGGCCTGGGCACCGTCATTCCACTCAACACGGTGACGGTGAGGACCCATGTCGACGGCGAACTCAGTGCAGTCATGTTTCGCGAAGGTCAGGCGGTCAAGCAAGGCGACCTGATTGCGCAGATCGATCCGCGTCCTTACCAGGTCCAGCTTGAGCAGGCGCAAGGCACGATGGCCCGCGACCAGGCGCTGCTCAAAAACGCCCAGGCCGATCTCGAGCGCTACCGCACGCTGTTCGAGCAGGATTCCATCGCCAAGCAGCAACTGGATACCCAGGCCTCCCTGGTGCGCCAGTACGAAGGCGCCCTGAAGGCTGACCAGGCGCAGATCGACAGCGCCAAGCTGCAGCTCACGTATTCGCGCATTACCGCACCGGTAACCGGACGGCTTGGCTTGCGCCAGGTGGACGTCGGCAATATCGTCCATACCGGGGACACCAATGGCATCGTGGTGATCACGCAACTGCAGCCGATCACGGTGGTCTTCACGCTGCCCGAAGACAATATTTCCGCCGTGATGAAGAAGTTGCACGCCGGCGAGAAGCTGGCGGTCGACGCCTACGACCGCGCCGGCAAGGTCAAGCTCGCGACGGGAATGCTGCTGACCGTGGACAACCAGATCGACACGACCACCGGTACGGTCAAGCTGAAGGCCCAATTCACCAATGAGGATTACAGCCTGTTTCCGAACCAGTTCGTGAACGCGCGCATGTTGCTCGATGTAAAGCACGAAGTCATTCTCATTCCTTCGGCAGCCATCCTGCGCGGCACGCAAGGCACGTTCGTCTATGTAGTCAAGGAAGACAAGAGCGTCACGGTACGACCCGTAAAGGTCGGATCGACCGAAGGCGAAACTGCCGCAATCGATTCCGGTGTCGCGGCAGGAGAAGTGGTGGTCACCGACGGCACCGACAAACTGCGCGAAGGTGCCAGGGTGGAAGTGGGCGATCGCAAGGCCGTCGCCGACGCACCCGCCGACGGTGCACAGCAGGAGCGCGGCCACCGCAACCGCGATGGCGACGCACCACACGCGTCCAGCAGCTGAGCGGCACGACGCATGAATCCGTCGCGCCCATTCATCCTGCGCCCGGTGGCGACCTCGCTGATGATGGTCGCCATTCTGCTTTCTGGCGTCGTTGCCTATCGCCTGTTGCCGCTTTCCGCGCTGCCCGAGGTCGACTATCCGACCATCCAGATCGTGACCCTGTATCCCGGCGCCAGCCCCGACGTGACGACCTCATCGATCACGGCGCCGCTCGAGCGCCAGTTCGGCCAGATGCCGGGATTGAACCAGATGTCGTCCACCAGTTCCGGCGGCGCCTCGGTCATCACGTTGCAATTCAGTCTGGCGCTTACGCTGGACGTCGCCGAACAGGAAGTGCAAGCCGCGATCAATGCGGCCACTTCGCTGTTGCCGCCGGATCTGCCGTCGCCGCCGATCTATAACAAGGTCAATCCCGCCGACACGCCGATTCTGACCCTGGCGATTACATCGACGTCGCTGCCCTTGCCCAAGGTGGAGGACCTGATCGATACGCGCATCGCGCAGAAGATCTCGCAACTACCCGGGGTGGGGCTGGTGACCTTGTCCGGCGGCCAGAGGCCCGCCGTGCGCATCCAGGCCAACCCGAAAGCGCTCGCCGCATACGGGATGAGCCTGGATGACCTGCGCACCGCCATCGGCAACGCCAACGTCAACCAGGCCAAGGGCAGTTTCGACGGGCCTTTTCGCGCATCCACCATCGATGCCAACGATCAGCTCAAGTCCGCAGCGGAATACCAGCGCCTGATCATCGCCTACAAGAACGGCGCGCCGATCCGCCTGACCGACGTCGCCGATGTCATCGACGATGCCGAAAATATCCGCCTTGCCGCCTGGTCCAACGAGAAGGCGGCCATCATCCTCAACATCCAGCGCCAGCCGGGCGCCAACGTCATCGAGGTAGTGGACCGGATCAAGAAGCTGCTGCCGCAATTGCAGGCCACGCTGCCCGCATCCGTGGGGGTTACGCTTCTGACCGACCGCACCACTACCATCCGCGCGTCCGTCAAGGATGTGGAGTTCGAACTGATGCTGGCCGTGGCGCTGGTTGTCATGGTCATCTTCCTGTTCCTGCGCAACGTCGCCGCCACCATCATCCCGAGCGTGGCGGTGCCGCTGTCCCTGGTGGGCACATTCGGCGTCATCTACCTGGCCGGCTTCAGCATCAACAACCTCACACTCATGGCGTTGACGATCGCCACCGGTTTCGTGGTCGACGACGCCATCGTTATGATCGAGAACATTTCGCGCTACATCGAGGAAGGCATGAAGCCGATGCAAGCGGCACTCAAGGGCGCCGAGCAGATCGGCTTCACCATCATTTCGCTGACGATCTCGCTGATCGCGGTACTGATCCCGCTGCTGTTCATGGGCGATGTCGTCGGCCGCCTGTTCCGCGAATTCGCCATCACATTGGCGGTGGCGATCCTTATTTCCGCTTTCGTGTCTCTGACACTGACGCCGATGATGTGCGCGCGGCTGCTGAGCCATACTCCGGCGGAGCGGCAAAGCCGCTTCTACCGCGCGGGTGGCCGGTTCTTCGACACTGTGATCGAGCGCTATGGCCGCATGCTCGACTGGGTGCTCGACCGCCAAGCCGCCACGCTGCTCGTCGCGGTCGGCACGCTGGCCCTGACCGCCGTGCTTTATATTTTCGTGCCCAAGGGTTTCTTCCCGGTGCAGGATACCGGCGTGATCCAGGGCATTTCCGAGGCACCGCAGACCATTTCGTTCACGGCCATGGCGCTGCGCCAGCAGGCTCTGGCGAAAGTCGTTCTGCAGGATCCGGCTGTGGAAAGCCTCTCGTCCTTCATCGGCGTCGACGGCACCAACGCCACCCTGAACAGCGGGCGCATGCTGATCAACCTCAAGCCGCTCAACGTACGCGGCATCGATGCAACGGGTATCATCCGCCGGCTGCAGCCGCAACTGGCGCAGGTCGACGGCATCGCGCTCTACATGCAACCGGTGCAGGACCTGACCATCGAAGACCGCGTGAGCCGCACCCAATACCAGTTCACCCTGGAAGACGCGGACGGCAACAACATCAGCCTCTGGGTACCGAAACTCGTCGAACGGCTGCGCGCGCTGCCGCAACTGGCGGACGTCGCCAGCGACTTGCAGGATCAGGGGCTGCAAGCCTACGTCGACATCGATCGCAGCACCGCGGCGCGCCTCGGTGTCACGCCGGCGGCGCTAGACAATGCGCTCTACAACGCGTTTGGCCAGCGTCTGATCTCGACCATTTTCACCCAGTCGAACCAGTACCGGGTAGTACTCGAAGTCCAGCCCGACTTCCAGAACGGCCTGGCATCGCTCAACGATATTTTTGTCACTTCCGCCGACGGGCAGCAGGTTCGCCTGTCCGCGCTCGCGCACGTGGAAGAAAAGGCAGCCCCGCTTTCCGTCAGCCACCTGGGCCAATTTCCGGCCGTCACGATTTCCTTCAACCTCGCACCCGGCGCCTCGCTGGGCGATGCGGTGAAAGTCATCCGCGCAACCGAAGCGGACATCGGCCTGCCCGCCAGCATGCAGACCAGCTTCCAGGGCGCGGCCCTCGCTTTCGAGTCTTCGCTAAGCAACACGCTGCTGCTGATCCTCGCGGCGATCGTCACCATGTACATCGTGCTGGGGGTGCTCTACGAGAGTTACATCCACCCCATCACGATTCTCTCCACGCTGCCCTCGGCGGGCGTGGGCGCGCTGCTCGCCCTGATGCTGTCGCATACCGACCTCGGCATCATCGCCATCATCGGCATCATCCTGCTGATCGGCATCGTCAAGAAGAACGCGATCATGATGATCGACTTCGCGCTCGACGCCGAGCGCAATGAAGGCAAGACTCCGCGCGAGGCGATCCGGCAGGCGTGCCTGCTGCGTTTCCGGCCAATCCTGATGACAACGCTGTCCGCCCTGCTCGGCGCCCTGCCGCTGATGATTGGCACCGGCGTCGGTTCCGAATTGCGCCATCCGCTCGGCATCACCATGGTCGGTGGCCTGATTTTCAGCCAAGCGTTGACCCTGTTCACGACGCCGGTGATTTACCTTTTCTTCGATCGGCTGGCCGCCGGCGGCGGGCAGCGCGTGCGGGGTCGCGAAGCAAGCCCCGGGCAGTCGGAGCGGGTGCGGCCGTGAAATTCCTCGATTTCTTCGTCCATCGGCCGGTGGCGACGACCCTGCTCACACTTGGCATAGCGATGTCCGGCGTGATGGCGTTCCGGCTGTTGCCCGTATCACCGCTGCCGCAGGTGGACTTCCCGACGATATCGGTGCAAGCCGCGCTGCCTGGCGCCAGTCCGGAAACCATGGCCTCGACGGTCGCCATGCCGCTCGAGCGCTCGCTGGGACGCATCGCCGGTGTCAATGAAATGACCTCGCAGAGCACGCTCGGCGCGACCCGCATCACGTTGCAGTTCGACCTGAACCGCAACATCGACGGCGCGGCGCGCGACGTGCAGGCCGCAATCAACGCGGCGCGCACATTGCTGCCGACCGGGCTGCCGAGCAACCCGACTTATCGCAAGGTGAATCCGGCCGATGCGCCGATCATGATCCTGTCGCTGACCTCGGACACCATGACGCGCGGCCAGCTCTACGACGCGGCCGCCAGCATCCTGGCGCAGAAACTTTCGCAGGTCGACGGCATCGGCCAGGTCACCGTCGGCGGCAGCTCGCTGCCGGCGGTACGGGTCGAAATGATCCCGTCGGCGCTGCACAAGTACGGGATCGGCACGGAGGATGTGCGCAACGTCATCGCCGCCGCCAACGCCAACCGGCCCAAGGGCATGGTGGAAAGCGACGCGCGCCACTGGCAGATCTACGCCAACGACCAGGCCAGGGTAGCGGCCGAATATTTCCCGCTTATCATCGCCTATCGCAACGGCGCCGCCGTGCATCTGACCGACGTGGCGGAAATCACCGATTCCGTGCAGGACCTGCGCAATGCCGGATCGGCCGACGGCAAGCCCGCAGTCCTGATCATTCTCAACCGGCAGCCGGGCGCCAACATCATCGAAACGGTGGATCGCGTGCGCGCGACGCTGCCGAATTTGCGCGCTTCTATCCCGAGCGCCATCGACCTCGCCGTCGTAATCGACCGCACGCCAACCATTCGCGCGTCGCTGCATGAAGTCGAACGCACGTTGATCATTTCGATCGCCCTGGTCGTGATGGTCGTCTTCCTGTTTTTGCGCAAAGTCAGCGCGACCCTGATCCCGACCGTGGCGGTGCCGGTGTCGCTGCTCGGGACTTTCGGCGTCATGTACCTGGCGGGCTACAGCCTCAACAATCTTTCGCTCATGGCGCTGACGGTGGCAACCGGATTCGTCGTGGACGACGCCATCGTCGTGCTGGAAAACATCTGGCGCCGCGTCGAAGAAGGCACGCCGCCGATGGAGGCGGCTTTGCAGGGCACGCGCGAAGTCGGTTTCACCGTACTGTCGATGAGCCTGTCACTGATCGCCGTGTTCATTCCGATTCTTCTGATGGGCGGCATCATCGGCCGGTTGTTCCGCGAATTCGCGGTTACCCTGTCGGTCGCCATCGTGATCTCGCTGGCGCTGTCGTTGACGACCACGCCGATGATGGCCGCGCGGCTGCTACGCCGGCAAGCGCACAAGGAAAATCCGGGCCGCCTGTCGCGCCTGAGCCGGGGCGCGTTCGAAAGACTGCAGCGCGGCTATGCGCGCTCGCTGACCTGGGCATTGCGGCACAGCCTGATCATGATTCTGCTGCTGGCAGCCACGGTTTGCCTGAACGTCTATCTGTACGTGATCGTTCCGAAGGGATTTTTCCCGCAGCAGGACACCGGCCGGATAAGCGGCTCAATCCAGGCCGACCAGGGCATCTCCTTTCAGGCCATGCAGCAGAAACTGAACGACTTCATGACCATCGTGCGCCGGGATCCGGCCGTCGAGAACGTCATCGGCTTCACGGGTGGCGGTCAGCGCAACACCGGCCAGATGTTCATATCGCTCAAGCCGCTGGATCAGCGCAAGATGTCCGCCGACATGGTGATCGCGCGACTGCGCGGCAAACTGGCGCGCGAACCCGGTGCGAGCCTCTATCTGCAGCCTGTGCAGGACATCCGCATGGGCGGGCGCCAGAGCAATGCGCAGTACCAGTACACGCTGCAGGCCGACGACTTGCGGGAACTTCGCGACTGGGAGCCGCGCATCCGCCAGGCGCTGATGCAATTGCCGCAACTCGCCGACGTCAACACCGACAGCCAGGACAAGGGCGACAAAACCTCGCTGAACATCGACCGTGACGCCGCTTCCCGCCTGCGCGTG
>DATFUO010000264.1:0-5029 GCA_035260785.1 Burkholderiales bacterium | reverse complement strand
CCCAGGCACCGATAAATTCGGCCTGCAACGCCTCCTGATCCAGTTTTTCCCATTTCAGGCTGCCCACCTCGATCTCATGGGCAAGAAGTTCGAACTCGCTGCCGCGATAATGTTCGGCCATGCTGCGTACATTGTTCTGTCTGACACAAAGCTCAAGTACTTCCGCCAGTAATTTAAGCTCGGACTGCGGGAGCTCGCTCGAAGCCAGATCGGCATTTTCGCGAAGCCGGTCCGAATCAGCCAATGTCGCGAGAGAAGGTCGGAATGCCAGCATTTCCACCAGCGCCCGAAGCAGCGAGGGCTTGATCGATTCGCGCCGTTCATGAGCCTGAGCACGCGCTACAACTTTGATATCAAAACCGCGGTCGAGTTCGGACTGGGATACACCGGCCAGCTCGGCGATCTGCTTGCGCAACATCAGCGATAGCATGGGTGCAGGCACCTGCCTGACCAACGGCTTGGCATCTTGCAAGAACTTCGCCCGCCCCTCAGCCGAGCGCATGTCGACTCGCGATGCCAGTTCCTGAACCAGAATCTCAGACAGCGGCGGCGCTGCGTCGAGCAGTTTTCCGAACGCTTCTTTGCCCTGGGCGCGAACGAAACTGTCCGGATCGTGCTCGGGCGGCAGGAACAAAAAGCGCACCTGCTTACCGTCCTGCAGTTGCGCCAGGCTGTTTTCCAAAGCGCGCCATGCCGCGCGCCGCCCGGCCGCATCGCCGTCGAAACAGTAAATGACATTGTCCGTCTGCCGAAGCAGTTTCTGAACCTGCCAAGGCGTTGTCGCCGTTCCGAGCGTTGCAACGGCGTAGCCGATGCCGTACTGGCCCAGTGCCACGACATCCATGTAGCCTTCGACTACGACCACTCTCTGCGCTTCGCGTATCGCCCCTCGCGCCTGATACAGGCCGTAAAGCTCGCGCCCCTTCTCGAATAGCGGGGTTTCCGGTGAATTCAGATATTTTGGATCGCCCTGGTCGATCACGCGTCCGCCGAAGCCGATGATCGCACCGCGCTGGTTGTGGATCGGAAACATGATGCGGTCGCGGAAACGGTCGTAGCGCCTGCCTTCCTCGCTGGCAATTACCAGCCCGGCCTCAGTCAGCGAATTCGACTGGTACTCGGGGAACACCGCCTCCAGGTTTTGCCAGCCGTCCGGCGCATAGCCGAGGCCATAACGCGCGGCAATTTCGCCGGTCAATCCGCGCTTCTTCAGATAGCCAATGGCTTTGTCCGAAGACTTCAGTTGGGCCTTGTAAAAATGGGCGGCCTGCAGTAACACTTCCGTCAAGGCTTCGGCAGTTTCGGCCTTTTCCTTCCGATGCGGATCCGGGGTTTGCACGGGAACGACCATGCCCACGCGGCCCGCGAGATCCTTGACCGCATCGACGAAGCCCATGCCTTGATGCTCCATAAGAAAACTGATTGCAGTGCCATGCGCACCACAACCGAAGCAATGGTAGAACTGCTTGGTTTGACTGACCGTGAACGATGGCGATTTTTCGCTGTGAAACGGGCAACGGGCTGCGTAGTTGGACCCGGCGCGCTTTAGCGGAACATAGGACTCGACCACATCCACTATGTCCACCCGATTGAGAAGGTCCTGAATAAACGACTGCGGAATCATGTGTCTGAATGTCTCGCCGTCAGTTCCTACCGGTTTCAGGCCTGGGAGCCGCGCAAGACGCCCGGCGGCTTTCGAAGAATTATAGGTCAGTTTCCATGAATTGCCGGGAAAGCTGATCTTCCCTCCCCAGGCCTGATTGGTCCGCAGCGAGAGAACGGGCTAACGCCGGAAATGCGGTGCGGGACCGCTGCCTGCGCTAGCTGGAAAGCCTGGATTTCACCTGCGCGGACACCTTGCCCATGTCCGCACGACCGGCCAGCCGGGGTTTCAACAACGTCATCACTTTTCCCATATCGGCCATGTTCCTGGCGCCGCTGCTGGCTATGGCCTCGACCACCGCCGCGTCGACTTCGGCAGCCGACATCGCCGCAGGCATGTAGCCCTCCAATACGCTGATCTCGAATTGCTCTTTGTCCGCAAGATCCTGACGGGCGCCCTTCACGAACTGCTCAATGGAATCGCGACGCTGCTTGATCATCTTTTCGATGATCGCCAGGACATCGGCATCGGTTAATTCGATACGCTCATCAACCTCGCGCTGTTTGAGCGAGGCCAGCAGCAGGCGAATTGCCGACAGCCGCGGCGCGTCTTTGGCGCGCATCGCAGCCTTCATGTCTTCGGCGATTTGTGTTCTGAGAGGCATGGGAACCGATATGGGGATGGATTTCAGAAAAGCAAAACGGTGAATGGCATCCCATTCACCGCCTGAATCCTGACCCGCTGCCGGCCTTAATACAGCTTGGGCGGAAGCAACTGGCTGCGAAGGCGCTTGTGGTGGCGCTTGACCGCGGCGGCCAGCTTGCGTTTGCGCTCGGACGTGGGCTTTTCGTAGAATTCGCGTGCCCTCAACTCGGTCAGCAGACCGGTCTTCTCCACCGTGCGCTTGAAGCGGCGCATTGCCACTTCGAACGGCTCATTTTCCTTGACACGAATCGTCGGCATAAAAAACTGTCCTGGTCAGGTCGGCAAAAACGAAGGGGCGAATTCTAGCAATAATCCCCTGATTTGCAAACACAAGCTGGGAATGGCGCGAGGTACGCACGACACCTCAGATGCGAATCCCACTCCGAATGGCCAAGCAAGCCCTTAAACTCAAGACCTTATGCTAGTCCTCGGGATCGAGACTTCCTGCGATGAAACCGGTGTCGCCCTGTTCGACACCGGGGCGGGCCTGCTGGGTCATATGCTTTTTTCCCAGGTGACCCTGCACGCGGAGTACGGCGGCGTGGTGCCGGAACTGGCCTCCCGCGATCACATCCGCCAGCTGCTGCCTCTTATCCGGCAGAACCTTGGACAGGCCGGCCGTGCCCTGAAAGATATCGATGGGATCGCCTACACCCAGGGGCCCGGACTGGCCGGCGCCCTTCTCGTCGGCGCGAGCGTGGCAGCGAGTCTTGGCTTTGCCCTTGGCATTCCTGTCATCGGGTTGCATCATCTGGAAGGACATCTGCTCTCACCGATGCTGGCGATCCCCGCGCCGCGTTTCCCTTTCGTGGCATTGTTGGTTTCGGGGGGGCATACCCAGCTCATGAAAGTCATCGCGGTGGGCGACTATGAATTACTGGGAGAGACCGTCGACGACGCCGCGGGTGAGGCCTTCGACAAAACTGCGAAGCTGCTCGGGCTGCCCTACCCTGGCGGGCCGGCTCTCGCCAAACTTGCCGATTCCGGAAATCCGAAACGATTCAAATTGCCCCGGCCGATGATCGCGAGCGGCGACCTGAATTTCAGCTTCTCGGGACTGAAGACGGCCGCACTGACGCTTGTCACTCGCGAGAAAGCGACCGCGCAAAACAAGGCCGATATCGCCGCCGCATTTCAGACTGCCATCGTCGAGGTTCTGGTCGCCAAATCCACCGATGCCGTATCGAAAACCGGACTGGACCAGTTGGTGGTCGCCGGCGGTGTAGGCGCAAACCGGCGTCTGCGCGACGCCTTGGCGCAAAAAGCGGTCGCGGAGAAGTTCGAAGTATTCTATCCGCCGCTGGAATTGTGCACCGATAACGGCGCAATGATCGCCTACGCGGGTGCGCAGCGGCTCGTGGGCGGCATCATCGGCTCTCGCGGCTTCTCGGTGCGGCCGCGTTGGGAGCTGGAAGACCTCAGGCGCCCCGCGACAGTCTGATCCGGCTTTCGGTGCCGTTCATGAGCCGCTGGATATTGCGGCGGTGACGCCAGAGCAGCAGCGCGGTCATCGCCAGAACCGTGCAGGCGAAGGGACCCCATCCGAGAAAATAGACCGTGGCGATCGGCGCGGCCAGCGCCGCTACAATTGCCCCGAGCGACGAGAAGCGCGACGCCACTACAATCAGCAGCCACACCAGAAGCACGACGCCCGCAATTCGCGCATCCAGTGCCAGGAGGATGCCTGCGGCGGTCGACACACCCTTGCCTCCCTTGAAGTGGAAATACACGGGGAACAAATGCCCGATGAATGCAGCGAATGCCGCCGCCGCCAGCGTTATCTCACCCACCTCCAATTCCGGTGCCAATCGCCGCGCCAACCAAAGCGCTATCGCCCCTTTCGCGGCGTCACCTATCAGGGTGAGCACGGCCGCAGCTTTTCTCCCGGTCCGCAATACGTTGGTGGCCCCTGGATTGCCGGAGCCGTAGGTGTGCGGATCCGGCAGACCGAAACACCGGCTGACGATGACCGCAAACGAAATCGACCCGATCAGGTAGGCCACGACGACCAATACGATGGATGCCATGGGAATTATTCTCTCTTGTTATCCACGCGGATGATGCTTGGCATGCAGTTGCTTGAGCCTCTCGCGCGCAACATGCGTGTAGATCTGTGTCGTCGATATATCCGCATGGCCCAGCAGCATTTGCACCACCCGCAAGTCAGCCCCGTGATTGAGCAGATGGGTGGCGAAGGCGTGACGCAGGGTATGGGGAGAAATTCCTTTGCGGATACCCGCCCGTTCGGCGTAGCGCCGGATCAGATGCCAGAATGCCTGCCGCGTCATCGATGCCCCGCGCAGGGTGATGAATAATGCATCCGTCCGCCTTTGCCCAAGAATTTCTGGACGCGCGTCGTCCATGTAACGACGGATCCAGGTCAGTGCTTCTTCGCCCACCGGGACCAGTCTTTCCTTGCTTCCCTTGCCCACGACTCGCACCACGCCCATGTCCTGGCTAAGCTGGGCAATCTGCAGGGTCACGAGTTCGGACACCCGCAGGCCGCTGGCATAAAGCGCTTCCAGCATGGATTTGTCGCGCAATCCGAGGGGCGTCTCGACATTAGGCGCGGCCAGTAGTGCATCGACGTCCTGCTCGGTCAGAACCTTGGGCAGGCTGCGCGGCAGCTTCGGAGAATCCACCTGCAGCGTCGGATCCGCCTGAATTCGATTGTCCCTGAGCAAATACCGGTAGAGCCGCTTCAGGCTGGACAGCAATCGT
>DATFUO010000263.1:0-2298 GCA_035260785.1 Burkholderiales bacterium | reverse complement strand
TTCTCGAAGGTGAAGCGCGGAATTTTCGTGACCACGTAGTCGATGGTCGGCTCGAACGACGCCGGTGTCGCGCCGCCCGTGATTTCATTTTTCAGCTCGCTCAAGGTATAGCCCACGGCCAGCTTCGCGGCGATCTTGGCGATCGGAAACCCAGTCGCCTTGGAGGCGAGCGCGGAGGAGCGCGACACGCGCGGGTTCATTTCGATGACCAGCACGCGGCCGTCCTCGGGGTTGATGGCGAACTGCACATTGGATCCGCCGGTATCGACGCCGATCTTGCGCAGCACCGCGATCGAGGCATCCCGCAGCCGCTGGTATTCGCGATCGGTCAGGGATTGCGCGGGCGCCACGGTGATCGAATCGCCGGTGTGCACGCCCATGGGATCGATGTTCTCGATGGAGCAAACGATGATGCAGTTGTCATCGTGGTCGCGCACCACTTCCATCTCGAACTCTTTCCACCCCAGCACCGACTCCTCGAGCAGCACCTCGTTGGTGGGTGAGGCGTCGAGTCCCCGCGCCACGATCTCTTCGAATTCTTCGCGGTTATAGGCAATGCCGCCGCCCGAGCCGCCCAAGGTGAACGACGGCCGGATTACGGTGGGAAAGCCGATCTCGGACTGCACCGCGAGCGCCTCTTCCATGCTGTGCGCAATGCGAGCGCGAGCGGTCTCCAAGCCAATGTCGGCCATCGCGCGCCGAAACAATTCCCGGTCCTCCGCCATGTCGATGGCGCGCTGCGAGGCGCCGATCATTTCGACATTGAATTTCTCCAGGATCCCTTCGCGCACCAGATCCAAGGCGGTATTCAGGGCCGTCTGCCCGCCCATGGTGGGCAGCAACGCCGTCGGCCGTTCCTTCTCAATAATCCGCGCGACGGTGCGCCAATTGATCGGCTCGATGTAAATGGCGTCCGCGGTCTCCGGGTCGGTCATGATGGTGGCCGGATTGGAGTTCACCAGGATGACGCGATATCCCTCTTCTTTCAGGGCCTTACACGCTTGAGCTCCAGAATAGTCGAACTCGCAGGCCTGCCCGATGATGATGGGCCCTGCGCCGATGATGAGGATGCTGTCGAGGTCGGTACGCTTCGGCACTAGCCTTCCGCCGATTTCTGCTTGACCGGCGTGCGCCCGCGGGAATTTGCCTGCACGCGTTTCACCATCAAGTACATGAAATGCTCGAACAACAAGCGCAGGTCGTGCGGGCCGGGACTCGCTTCCGGGTGTCCCTGGAAGCTGAAAGCGGGCCGGTCGGTTCGGGTCACACCCTGCAATGAGCCGTCGAACAGCGATCGGTGCGTGGTGCGCAATGTATCGGGCAGCGTGCTCTCGTCCACTGCAAATCCGTGGTTTTGGCTCGAGATCAGCACCCGTCCTGAATCGATCTCGAGCACCGGATGATTCGCGCCATGGTGTCCGAACTTCATCTTCACGGTTTTGGCGCCGCTGGCCAGGCCCAATAATTGGTGACCGAGGCAAATGCCGAACACGGGGATGTCGGTTTCCAAAAACTGGGCGATCGCCGCAATCGCGTAGTCGCAGGGCTCCGGATCACCGGGTCCGTTGGATAAGAAAATACCATCAGGATTCATCGCAAGCACTTGATCTGCTGGCGTTTGTGCAGGCACGACGGTCATGCGGCAGCCGTGCTCGGATAGGATCCTCAAGATGCTGCGCTTCATGCCGTAGTCGTAGGCAACCACATGCAGACGGCTTTGCGGGCGCGGCGGCTTGGCCGCCGTCTTCCAGATCAGACCGTCATTCCATTGATAGACTTTTTTGGTCGAGACCACCTTGGCCAAGTCCATGCCTTTCAGGCCCGGAAATTTCTTCGCGGCGCGCACGGCGGCGTTCTGATCGATCTTTTCGCCCGTCATGATGCAGCCGGATTGCGCGCCCTTGTCGCGCAGCAGCCGGGTCAGCTTGCGGGTATCGATATCGGCGATCGCCACCACCTTGCAGCGAAGCAGAAAGCTCTGCAAAGATTCGGTGGCACGCCAGTTGGAATGCAGCACCGGCAGGTCTCGAATCACCAGGCCCGCGGCGTACACCGCCCCAGACTCCAAATCCTCGGGCGTTGTGCCGGTATTGCCGATATGCGGATAGGTCAGCGTGACGATCTGTCGGCAGTAAGAGGGATCGGTGAGGATCTCCTGGTACCCGGTCATCGCCGTATTGAAAACTACTTCACCTGTCGTGTTGCCTTTTGCGCCTACTGAGACGCCTCGGAACACGGTGCCATCTTCAAGAGCTAGCACTGCAGGGGTCGACACTCCGGTTCCTCGCTTTGCGCTTC
>DATFUO010000262.1:0-7570 GCA_035260785.1 Burkholderiales bacterium | reverse complement strand
AAGTCTCTGGCCCTCTACTACTACACAACCGCTCGGCCGGAAATCGAAGTCTACAAAGACTCTTCCGTTATCTGGATGAACAAGACTGTTCCCTGGAAACGCGCTATTTATCCGATAATGAACGCAGCCATTGCCGCACTGAAGCCATATGCAAAGTATTTGCGAAGGAAGGTGTTCGACGCGAGCAAATGACATTACGACGGCACTTTTTGTAAGAGGGCCGCTTCGTCAGTCGTCCTCTTCCATCAAGTCTTGCACCCGCTTTTCTGAATGTTCCACCTTGCATATCGCAACATCCCGGGTTCCGGCTGCTTGACGCCAACTCGCAAATTTCAACGATTTATTGCGACGCTTCGGCAGGAGGTAATGCCGCCGCTGGCGGTTCAGGGGGTGGAGCGACGGGCGGCGCAGCGGCTGCCGGTTTGTTTGGCGGTCGCGGCGGAATCACGGCAGTCTTCGGATAACCCGCCGCGTCCAGCGACGTGTTCCACCTGCCTTCCTCGAATCCCCGCACGGCGTCGCGGCCCACCTGCAGGACCGGCACCTCGAGAGGCCCGCCGGTCAGCTTCTTCAGTTCCTCCTGGGCCGCCGCATCCGTTGCATCCATTTCGGTGTAGGGAATTCCGCGCTTAGCGAGCAGCGCGCGTGCGAGTGTGCAGGCCTCGCCACATTCACTGGAATATAACGTCACCGGGAAATTCTTGACTGCCTCTTGCAGCGCATAAGGCCAGGGTGCGTCGGTGGATTTACCGCCTGCCCATTTTACGATTTCGACCTTCCGGATGTTCGCTGGCGGAGGCTGGTCGCTGTATTGGACCTTGCCTTGCGCGTCCACCCAGCGGTAGAGATCGGCTTGCGCCGGGACGCAAACCAGCGCAAGAACCGGAAACAACAGCCAGCGTTTCATTGACGCCTCCTCGGATAGATCGGGTATGGTCGTGCCCCTGCGTTACGCCATCTGCGTCATGCCATTGTGGCGCAACAATGCGTCGATGGTCGGTTCGCGGCCGCGGAATGCAACAAATGATTCGAGCGCGGGCCGGCTTCCACCGGCGGCAAGGATCTCCTCGCGAAAACGCTTCCCGACCGACGAATTCAACACGCCATTCTCCTCGAACATGCTGTAGGCATCCGCTGAAAGGACTTCTGCCCACTTGTAACTGTAGTAGCCCGCCGCATAGCCACCGCCGAATATGTGCGAAAAACTGTTGGGAAAGCGATTGTAGGCCGGTGGAAACAGTACCGCCACGCCGCGGCGCACTTCATCGGCCAGTTGCAGTGGGGTCATCGCCCCGTTCGGGTCGAAATCGGAATGCAGGCGCATGTCGAAAATCGCAAACTCGAGCTGCCTTACTGTCTGCATGCCGCTCTGAAAATTTTTCGCCGCCACCATTTTGTCGAACAAATCGCGAGGCAGACCCGAACCTGTCTCCACATGGCGGGTCATGCCCTTGAGCACCTCCCATTCCCAGCAGAAGTTTTCCATGAACTGGCTGGGCAGCTCGACCGCATCCCACTCGACGCCGTTGATTCCCGACACGCCAAGGACTTCGACCTGCGTGAGCAGATGATGGAGGCCATGGCCGAACTCGTGAAACAGCGTGATCACTTCGTCATGTGTGAAGAGGGCGGACTTTGCCTTCAGCGGAGCGGAAAAATTGCAATTGAGATAGGCCACCGGGGTCTGCAGCCCGGAACTCTTGCGGCGACGGGTAATGGCATCGTCCATCCATGCACCGCCGCGCTTCGAGGGTCTGGCATAGAGGTCAAGATAGAATTGCCCGACCAGCGCGCCGCCACGATTCCTGATCGAGAAAAAACGCACATCCTCGTGCCAGATGGGCGCTTCGTCGGGCTTTATCTGCAGGCCGTAAAGTGTTTCGATCACGCCAAACATGCCCCCGAGCACCTGTTGCTCGGGGAAATACTGTTTCACATCCTGGTCAGAAAATGCATAGCGCGCGACGCGGAGTTTTTCGGACGCATAGGCGACATCCCATGGCTGAAGATCGTCGAGTCCGAGGTGCTGGGAACCGAATTCCTTCAGCTCTGCCAGATCACGTTGCGCATACGGCCCTGCGCGTTTCGCCAGTTCCTCGAGGAAGTCCAGGACCTGCCGCGGGGACTCGGCCATCTTCGGCTGCAATGACAGCTCCGCGAAATTGGCGAAGCCGAGCAATCGGGACTGCTCGCAGCGCAGCCGCAGGATATCGACGATGATCCTGCTATTGTCCCATCCGGATTCGCCGAACTCCGCGGCGCGTGTCACATAGGCGTAATACATCTGCTCCCGCAACTTGCGATCCTCCGCATATTGCATGACCGGAAGATAGGACGGCATGTGCAGCGTGAATTTCCAGCCCTGCTTGCCGGCGTCCTTCGCGGCCTCGCCCGCGTGCTCCAGAACGTCGTCCGGAATGCCGGCCAGACGCTGCTTGTCCGAAACAAGGAACTCGAAAGCGTTGGTGGCATCGAGCACGTTGTCGTTGAACTTCGACGACAACCCGGCGAGATCTTCGCTTATCTGCTTGAACCTCGCCTTGTCTGTGGGGGGCAATTCCGCTCCGCCCAATCGAAAGTCGCGTAACTCGTTGTCGATGACCTTTTTTTGCGCCCCCGTCAGGTGAGTGAAAGCATCCGAAGCACGCAGTGCCTTGTATTTTCGGTATAGCGTTTCGTCCTGCGCCAGTTCGCTGAAGTACTGCGTTATGCGCGGAAGATTCGCGTTATAGGCGTCGCGCAACCTCGGACTATTCATGACCGCGTTCATATGTGAGACCTGCCCCCAGGCGCGGCGCAGGCGTTCGTTGCCATCGTCCAGCGGTTCAATGAAATTCTCCCAGTCGGGCGGCGTCTGCCGGTTCCCGAGACTCTCGACCAGGGCCCGGTTCCCGGCCAGCAACTGGTCAAGGGCCGGCGTCACCGCTTCGGCATTGAATTCCGCGAAACGCGGCAGACCGGAAAAATCGAGTAATGGGTTCATCGGTTGAGGCAGAAAATGGGGAATGGGAAATAGTAATTGGTGACCGGCAAATTCACTTTCAACCCGCCATTCACCATTTCCCATTCACGGTTCACCCTTCGTAGACGACATGTCCCTCGACCAGGGTGAATCGAACTTTCGCGCTCATCTCATAGCCGGCGAACGGGGTATTTTTACCCTGGCTCTTCAACGTGGACGGCTCGACTTTCCAGCGCGCATGCGGATCGAAGATGCACAAGTCCGCGGTTTCGCCGGCGGCAATGGCGCCCGCGCGAAGGCCCAAAATGCGGGCCGGTTCGCTGGTGACTTTGGCCAGCGCGGCCGCCAGCGGAATCTGTGCTTCGTCACGCCATTTCAGCGTGAGCGCGAGCAGCAATTCGAGTCCGGTTGCGCCAGGCTCGGATTCGCCGAACGGCAGTTGCTTGGCATCTTCGTCCACCGGCGTGTGATCGGAACAGATCGCATCCACCGTCCCATCCTGCACGCCGCGTCGCAAGGCATCGCGATCGCGGATGGATCGCAGCGGCGGGACAAGGTGGCAGTTGGAGTCGAAGTAACCGATATCCATTTCGCTCAAGTGCACATGATTGGCTGAAACGTCGCAAGTTACATCGATTCCGAGCGATTTTGCCTGGCGCACCATATCGACCCCGTCGGCCGTGGACAACCTGCAAAGGTGCACTTTCGCGCCGGTTTCGCGTACCAGCAGCAGGATGGTGGAAAGGGCAATGGATTCCGCGATGGCGGGAATCGGCGCAAGCCCGAGGCGCGTCGCCACTTGTCCGTCGTGCGCGACGCCGTCCCTTGCAAGCGCGGCATCCCGCGGCCGCAACCAGACCGGATAGCCGAATGTGGATGCATACTGCATCGCCCGCAGCAAAACCTCATTGTCGTTGAGCGGCATATCCGCCTGTGAGAAGGCGACGCAACCGGCGTCGAGCAATTCCGCCATTTCCGTGATGCGTTCGCCCTTCAGGCCCTGCGTCAAAGCGCCGATCGGATAGACGTGGGCCTGATTGAGGCTGCGCGCGCGGTGCTTGAGCATCTCCACCAGACCGGGTTCGTCGAGCGGCGGATCGGTGTCGGGAGGACAGACCAGCGAAGTCACGCCGCCGGCTACTGCCGCGGCCATTTCGCTTTCGAGCGTCGCCTTGTACTCGTACCCGGGCTCGCGCAATCTGGCGGACAGATCGACCAGTCCAGGGCAAACGACCATCCCCGTTGCGTCGATGACCCGGTTGGCGTGGAACCCGCCTGGTGCGGCTCCCAACGCGAGCACCTTTCCCGCGGCAACGAAAATATCCTGCACCTTGTCGGCGCCGGTGCCGGGGTCGATGACCCGGCCGTTTTTGATCTGGATTTTCATTTATGCGTTGCCCGCCAGGATGGCCATGACGGCCATGCGCACCGCAATGCCGAACGTAACTTGCGGCAGGATTACTGACTGGCGTCCATCGGCCACGCTGGATTCGATTTCGATGCCGCGGTTCATCGGACCGGGATGCATGACGATGGCGTCCGCCCTGGCATTGGCGAGCTTCTCCGGTGTGAGCCCGTAATATTTGAAAAATTCCTGTGCTGACGGCAGCAACGCGCCGTTCATGCGCTCGTTCTGCAAGCGCAACATGATCACCACGTCGACGTCCCTCAATCCCTTCGCCATATCGTGATAAACGTGCACGCCCAATTCCGAGACGTTGGAGGGAAGCAGCGTACGCGGGCCGATTACGCGCACTTCGGGTACCCCGAGCGTTGTCAGCGCGTGGATCTGCGACCGCGCCACCCGGGAGTGCAGTACGTCGCCGATGATGGCTACGCGCAGCGCAGAGAATTCCTTCTTGTAGTGGCGGATCGTGAACATGTCCAGCAAGCCCTGCGTGGGATGCGCGTGGCGGCCGTCGCCGGCGTTGATCACATGGATGTAAGGCGCGACATGCCGCGCGATCAGGTGCGCCGCGCCGCTTTGCGAATGCCTGACGACGAACATGTCGGCATGCATCGCGGACAGGTTGGCGACGGTATCGAGCAGCGTTTCTCCCTTGCTCTGCGAAGATGTCCCGACGTTGAGGTTGATCACGTCCGCCGACAGCCGCTTCGCTGCGATCTCGAAGGTGGTGCGGGTGCGGGTCGAGGCTTCGAAGAAAAGATTGAAGATGGATTTGCCGCGCAACAGCGGCACTTTCTTGATTTCGCGCTCCCCCACCGACAGGAAGGAATGCGCGGTATCGAGGACGTGAAGGACGATTTCCCGCGGCAGACCCTCCATGGTCAGCAGGTGCTGCAATTCGCCGTTTGCATTCAGCTGCGGGTTCTGGCCCGTCATGCCGCGCCCTGCCGCGTCACCACCAGGCTGAGGCGATCCTTCTCGTTTTTCCTCAACTCGATCTGTTCCCCTTCAGCCGCAGAAACTTCGGCCCCCACGAACTGCGCCGCGATCGGCAGTTGACGTCCCCCCCTGTCGATCAGCGCGGCCAGCCGAATACTCTGCGGCCGGCCATAGTCGAACAATTCGTTCATTGCCGCGCGAATGGTGCGGCCGGTATACAGGACATCGTCCACCAGAATAATGTCGGCATCGGTAACTTCGAAGGGGATTTCCGACGGCTTGACCTTCGGATGCAGACCGCGGCTGCCGTAATCATCGCGATAAAAGGACACGTCGATGGTCCCGAGGGGCTGCCTCAGCGCCAGCAGTTTGTGCAGTCTTTGCGCGAGCCATACCCCGCCGGTGTGAATGCCGATCAGTGCCGTGTCCGGAGTTACCGACGCGCGCATGCGTCCGGCAAGACTGCCCAGCAGGTCTTCCGCGTCGGGCAGGGGCTTGTTCATTGGCTGAAGTAGCTGTCCAGAATCAATTTGGCCGCGAGCTGATCTATTTTTGAACGGGCCCTGCGTACATCGAGCCCGATTTCGCGCGCCTGCTGCTCGGCCTCCACGGAAGTCAGCCGCTCGTCGACCAGCCTGGTTTCAATCCCGTAGCGACCGTGCAGCCGCTGCGCGAATCTGCGCGCCAGCGCGGTCATTGCGTGTTCGGTGCCATCGAGTGCAAGGGGCAAGCCGACCAGCAGCAGGACTGGTTGCCATTCATTCACAAGCGTTTCGATGCGCGCAAACCGTTCATCGTTGGCTTCGGTATCGATGGTATCGAGGGGATGCGCGACACCGAGTTGCAGTTCCCCCACGGCAACGCCGATGCGCCGTTCGCCGAAATCGAAGGCCAGCACTGTTCCGGAGCGAGGATTTCGGGTATTGCGGGCAGGTTCGGGCGCGGCATCGGGCTTGGCGACCATGTTCAGCGTTCGCCCAGTGCTATTGGCTTCTCACGCATGCCCGGAACCCTCCGAGAGGCTGGCCGGATCGAACCCGAGCAACTCAATTGCCGCCGTAAAACGCTCGGAAGACGGCAGGTCGAATATCACCGAGGGCTGTGCCTCCACGCTCAGCCACGCGTTCTGTCCCAGCTCCTGTTCGAGTTGGCCCGGCGCCCAGCCGGCGTAGCCAAGGGACACCAGGACATTATCCAGGCCCGGCCCCTCGCCCTGGCTCAACGCCTGGAGGATATCTTTGGATGTCGTCAATCCGACCTGGCCGTTGATCGACAAGGTTGACTGCCAGCCCCCGATCGGCCGATGCAGGACAAAACCACGGTCGACCTGGACCGGACCGCCGAAATAGACGGGAATTCTTTTGACTGCCTGATTTTCGAGTGGAATTTCGATCTGTTCAAACAAGGCTTCCAGCGTCATGTCGGTCGGTCGATTGACGACCAGGCCCAGCGCGCCCTGCTCGTTGTGTTCGCAAATGAGGGTCAGCGACTTCGCAAAGTGGGGATCGGCCATGTTCGGCATGGCGATCAGGAAGTGGTTGGTGAGATTGACGCTTTGCATGGATTCGCCTTGGTCATTTTACCTGTCTGGGCGCTCGCGCCACAAACCTGGCGTACTGGCCCGTATAATCCGCTCCTTGGAACCGGTCGCGGCGCACATGGAATCAGGGCTGCGGCGGCCGGTATCGCAGGCATCCCGGTGCGACCGGCGGCGCGTCGTGCCCGGGAACGATAGAGGTTTGAGGGGATCTTCTGGCTACCCAACAGGAATTGGCCGCCTTCCTTGCTGAGGTCGAGCGGCGTGCATTCAAACAGGCGATGTTTGCCGTGCGCGACCAGCATGTGGCGCTCGACGTCGTCCAGGATGCCATGCTGAAGTTGACGGACAAGTACGCGGGAAGGCCGGCCGCAGAGCTGCCGCTTTTGTTCCAGCGCATCCTGCAAAACACCATCCGGGACTTTTACCGGCGCCAGAAGGTCCGTACGCTCTGGACAACGCTGTTTTCGTCTCTGCAACCGCGGGAAGACAACGAGGACTATGATCCGCTCGAGTCCATGGAGACCGAGGGACCGGGGGGCAAGGGGGACAGCCCGGCCGACCGTCTGGAACGTTCCCAGATCGCTGGCGTAATCGGACAAGGCCTCGAACGCCTTCCACCCCGTCAACGCGAGGCCTTTCTATTGCGTTACTGGGAAGAACTGGACGTGGCGGAAACTGCGAAGGCAATGGGGTGCTCGGAAGGCAGCGTAAAGACTCACTG
>DATFUO010000261.1:0-3377 GCA_035260785.1 Burkholderiales bacterium | reverse complement strand
TCCGCGGCTTGGCCCATCGCCGGCAACGCCAACAGAACGAGCCACAGCGCGGGGAATATCGCGCGGCGGCAGTGAGAAGTGGCCAGCAAGCCGTCGGCGAACCGGCCGCCTGCGTCAGGACACCGCGAGCATGCGTTCCAGCGCAACGCGGGCCAATTCCGCATCACGCTGCGGGACCTTGATCTGGTTGACCACCTTGCCTTCGGCCAGATTCTCCAGTGTCCAGGCAAGGTGCTGAGGGTCGATGCGTGCCATGGTGGAGCACATGCACACGACCGGCGCCATGAATTGAATTTGCTTGCCCTGAGACTTGAATTCCCCGGCAATGCGATTAACCAGGTTGAGTTCGGTGCCGACCAGCCAGCGGGTATTCGCAGGCGCCGCCGCGATGGTCCTAATGATGGTTTCCGTCGATCCGACGTGGTCGGAAAGTTTGCACACCTCGAATTTGCATTCCGGATGAGAGATCACGATTCCATCCGGATGCTGGTTGCGGAATTTGAGGATGTGCTGCGGCTGAAACATCTGGTGCACCGAACAATGTCCTTTCCACAGTAGAATTCTTGCGTTCCTGATCTGTTCCGCCGTCAGGCCGCCCATCGGTTCATCCGGGTCCCAAACCTGCATGTCCTCGAGGGGAATGCCCATCTGGTGCCCGCTCCAGCGACCCAGATGCTGGTCGGGAAAGAACAGCACTTTTTCGCGGCGTGCGAACGACCAGTCGAGGATCTTTCCCGCATTCGATGATGTGCAGACAATACCGCCGTGCTCGCCGCAAAACGCCTTGAGATCGGCGGCAGAATTTATATAAGTGACCGGCGTCACCTTCTGATCGGGATCGAGCACTTCGGACAGTTCACGCCATGCGCGCTCGACTTTTGGCAGGCTGGCCATGTCGGCCATCGAGCAACCGGCCGCCATGTCTGGAAGGACCACCGCCTGGCCCGGCTTGCCGAGTATGTCGGCGACTTCGGCCATGAAGTGCACGCCGCAAAACACGACGTATTCGGCATCCGTATTGCCGGAGAGTTTGGATAGTCTGAGCGAGTCGCCGGTAAGGTCAGCGTGCCTGTAGACGTCCGCGCGCTGGTAATGATGGCCGAGAATGACCGCGCGAGCACCGAGTTTCCTCTTTGCCGCGAGAATGCGCGCCTCGCAGTCGTCATCCTGCAGTTGGCTGTAGCGGTCGAACGAAATCGCAGTTGCGGGCATATTGCACGGCTCCCCGTTGACTCAGATCAGTGCAGCAGAAACGTTACCACATTGAGACAGGGCGGCGTGCCAAACGTTGCATCAGGCCGCGGAACGGACAAATTCCGGCAACGAGCGCAATACCCTGGCGTTGCTCCACGAAAAAACCTTTTCGGCAGCCCGGTCATGCGGCAGCCAGGCGTAGGCAAGATGCTCGCGGGGTGACAACGTGGCCGGGACCGGCTTGGGTACGCACAAGCCGAAAACGTGCTCGATATTGCGCGTAACACCGGGTGCGTAACGCCAGCGCCATTCCGGATAAATCTCGAACTCGTTCCGCATGTTCCAGTCGGTCAGCACGCCGGCCTGCGCGTCGAGCCCTGTCTCCTCGGCGAGTTCCCGAAGGGCGGTCTGGCGCAGGGTCTCGCCTTGCTCCTGGCTGCCGGTCACCGATTGCCAGAATCCCGGGCGATCCACGCGCTCGATCAGCAACACCTGCAAGTCCGGCGTATGGACCACCACCAGCACTGAAACCGGAATCTTGAATTTCTTGGCCACATAGGTCACAGATACACTCTGTGGCTAACCCGCTTTTGGCTGTTCGACGTTGCGCAAGCGGATGTGCAGTTCGCGCAACTGCTTCTCGTCCACCGGACCGGGCGCCTTGCACATCAGATCCTGCGCGCGCTGCGTTTTCGGGAATGCGATTACGTCGCGTATCGATTCCGCACCGGCCATCATGGTCACGATGCGGTCCAGGCCAAAGGCCAGACCGCCGTGCGGCGGGGCGCCGAACTGGAGGGCATCGAGCAGGAAACCGAACTTCTGTTTTGCCTCTTCCGGTCCGATGTTCAGCGCGCTGAACACCTTGGACTGGACGTCCTGGCGATGAATACGCACCGAACCGCCACCGATTTCCCAACCGTTGAGCACCATGTCATAGGCCTTGGCCAGCACCTTGCCGGGATCGCTGTCGAGAAACGCCTCGTGCCCGTCCATCGGGCTGGTGAACGGATGATGCAGCGCATCCCAGCGCTTCTCGTCCTCGTTCCAGTCGAACATGGGAAAGTCGACCACCCATAGCGGCCGCCAGGCTTTTTCCGCATGGCCTTTTTCATGTCCGATCTTCACGCGCAACGCGCCCAGCGCATCGTTGACCACCTTGGTCTTGTCCGCGCCGAAGAAGATCAGGTCCCCGTCCTTGGCACCGGAACGCTGGACGATTGCCCTGAGCGCATCATCCGACAGGTTTTTGACGATCGGCGACTGCAGACCCTCGCGCCCTTTCGCTGCTTCGTTAATCTTGATATACGCAAGTCCCTTGGCGCCGTAGATGCCGACGAACTCGGTATAGCTGTCGATCTCGCCACGGGTAAGGCTGCCGCCACTGGGCACCAGCAGGCCGGCCACGCGGCCATTCGGTGCGTTGGCGGCAGCGGAAAACACTTTGAACTCCACCGCTTTCATGACATCGGTGAGTTCAGTGAACTGCAGCGGCACCCGCAGATCCGGTTTGTCGGAGCCGTACCTGAGCATTGCTTCGGCATACGTGATGCGAGGAAACGGATCCGGCAAGTCAATCTGCAGCACTTCCTTGAACAGGCCCCGGATCATCGCCTCCATCAGCGCCGTGATCTGCGCGACGCCGAGAAATGAGGTTTCAATATCGATTTGCGTGAATTCCGGCTGGCGGTCAGCGCGCAGATCTTCGTCGCGGAAACATTTCGTGATCTGATAATAGCGGTCGAACCCGGCGACCATCAGCAACTGCTTGAACAGCTGCGGTGACTGCGGCAGCGCGAAGAACTCTCCGGCATGCACCCGGCTGGGTACCAGGTAGTCGCGCGCGCCCTCAGGGGTGGACTTGGTGAGCATCGGCGTCTCGATATCGATGAAGCCCTGTGCATCGAGAAACCGTCGCACCGCCATCGCCACTTTGTAGCGCAGGCGCAGGTTCTTCTGCATCTGCGGCCGGCGCAGATCGAGGTAGCGATATTCCAGCCGTACCATTTCTGAAAGATTCTCGTCGTCCATCTGGAACGGCGGGGTCGCCGAGGTGTTCAGGATTTCGATCGAGCGGGCCAGCACCTCGATCTCGCCCGAAACCATGTTGGGATTGACCGTGCCCGCGGGTCTTTGGCGCACCGATCCGGTTATTTTCACGACGAATTCGTTGCGCAGTTTTT
>DATFUO010000260.1:0-2477 GCA_035260785.1 Burkholderiales bacterium | reverse complement strand
CGGCCCAACCTTAATCGGTAAGGTTAAACCACGGACGGAATTGCAGGAATCGGTGGTCTTACTATCGTCATCTGATGGCCGAAAAAATTGTCTACGATATCTATAGCGGAACAGCCGATCGAACTTTGCGCCTGGCCACTTTGCCCGGCGCCGGGTTGCCCGCGCATCTAAAGCGTAAGGATTGGACCCTTATGCGGAAAGGCAAATCGCCGGTCCATTCGGACGCGGATCGGGACATTGGCGTGCACGGTTATTGCTTTTTTCAGGTCGTCGAAAGCCGATAGCGACCTGGGACGAAACAGGGGGCTGGGAAATTTCTCCAGAAAGCAGATGGGATCAATGAATTTATCGACTGGAAAGCCTGGGCCAGGGCAAACGCAGCCTTCGGCTCGGGGCACGACCATGACCGACGAAGACCTCACAGTGATGCACAGTCTACTTGCGAAATACCATCGCAATCTCGCCATGGAAGCGACGCTCGACGTCGTGCAGCATTATCATGCCGATCTCGCGCAGCGGTTGGCGGATGAGGCTGCGCAGATACCGAGGCGCACGACGATCCTGGAACGCCTTCATGAACGCGAACAACAGGAAAAACAGAAGCTGGAGTTGTCGACAGCCGGCGTACCCGGCAAGAACCCCGGATAAGCCTGCGCGGAAGGCAATGCCGCCGTCACCTTGAGATCGCGAGACCTCCCGATCTGACCACGTGTCGCCGAAGTCCGGCGGCGGTGTCGCGGCCGGGCTGGCGCGACCGGCCGGCGGAGGCCTTTTTTTGCATTAACGCCACCGGGCTAAAAGAACATTCCGTGAAAGGGGTGTTCTACCAGTGGAACACGCTAGGATAGCGCGAATCTGCTAAACTGCGGCCATGAGCGAGTCGACCCCCTACAACTACAGATGCCCAAACTTGGAATGTCTGGCCGAATACGTTGCCGTACAGCGGACGGACCCTATTCTGCGCAAGCCGAAGTGCATCGAATGCGCGACGCCGTTCCTTGCCATGGAGAAGGGTCGCTATATCCAATATGAGGCCGCGTGGCCGGTAACGCTGGCACTGCCAGACGTGGCTTGATGGACTGGGGCTGATGATCGATCCCAAGCCCAAGCTGATCGAGGTCCTCGGCAACGTGCAAGAATACCTTGATCTGGCGGCGAGCACCAAGGATCGCGGCGAGCGCGAGTTCTACCAACGTATCGCAGAGTTGTACCTCAAGATCGCTCAGGAGCTTGAGGCCATGATGGGCGGGTAAGGCGCATGGCCAGCCGCATCGTGCGGCAAACGGCCCTAGCATTCGCCAATTCAAACCTGGCTGAGCTTACGACCTGGTTGGAATCGATGTTCTTAAATTTTGCCCACTTTCGCAGTCCAGGCGGTCTGTAAGTCGTGTCCGCGCGCCATCGATCGAAGACTGACGAATCAATGCGCAGGGGAATGCCGCCGTCTCGTTGAGATCGCGATACCCCCGCCCCGGCTGGCGCAACAATATTGCCAGGCTGATTCGCGGCTTGCCCGATTCACCGTCAGCGTTTAACTCCTCCCCATGGGAAAACGACTGATTCCACCGGAGCCGGCGGAAATTCACGAGGTGATGCTGCGTGATGCGCTCGAGGAGCGCTACCTCGCTTACGCGCTCTCGACCATCATGCACCGCGCGCTGCCGGACGCCCGTGACGGGCTGAAGCCGGTGCATCGCCGTATCCTCTACGGTATGCGGCTGTTGCGGCTGGATCCCGGCACGCCGTTCAAGAAATCCGCCAAAATCGTCGGCGACGTGATGGGCTCGTTCCATCCGCATGGCGATCAGTCGATCTACGACGCGCTGGTGCGGCTGGCGCAGGATTTCGCTTCGCGCTATCCGCTGGTCGACGGCCAGGGCAATTTCGGCAATATCGACGGCGATAATCCGGCCGCCTACCGCTACACCGAAGCGCGCATGACCGAGGTCGCGCGGCTGCTGCTCGAAGGCATCGACGAGGACGGCGTCGAATTCCGCCCCAATTACGACGGCCAGTCGAAAGAGCCGGTGGTTCTGCCCGGCGGATTTCCGAACCTGCTCGCCAACGGCTCGCAGGGCATCGCGGTCGGCATGGCGACCTCGATCCCGCCGCACAACGCGGCCGAGCTTTGCGATGCGGCGCTGCACCTGATCGACAAGCCCGAGGCGAAGTCGAAGACGCTGCTGAAGTGGGTGAAGGGTCCGGATTTCCCGACCGGCGGCATCATCGTCGATTCCAAGGAAAGCATCGCCGAAGCCTATATGACCGGGCGCGGCTCGTTCCGCACCCGCGCCAGATGGAGCCAGGAAGAGGGCGCGCGGGGCACCTGGGTGATCGTCATCACCGAGATTCCGTGGCTGGTGCAGAAATCTCGGCTGGTCGAGAAGATCGCCGAACTGCTCAACGACAAAAAGCTGCCGCTGGTCGGCGACGTCAGGGATGAATCCGCCGAAGACATTCGGCTCGTGATCGAGCCG
>DATFUO010000259.1:0-2160 GCA_035260785.1 Burkholderiales bacterium | reverse complement strand
CTGAACGAAAAGGAGGCAGGCTACGAGGAAATCCACCGCGCGTTGCTCGCGGGCCTGCTGGGCAACATCGGCTTCAAGTCGGACGAGGCCGGCATCTATCTCGGCGCGCGCCAGATCAAGTTCGTGCTGAGCCCGGCCTCCGGCCTCAAGAAGAAGGGGCCGAAGTGGGTGATGGCGGCGGAGCTGACCGAGACCACGCGGCTGTACGCGCGCTGCGTTGCCGCCATCGAGCCGGAATGGATCGAACGGCTGGGCCTGCATCTGGCCAAACGCAGTTACCGCGAGCCGCACTGGTCGAAGGACAGCGGTTCGGTCGTCGCCTTTGAACAGGTCAGCGTGTACGGCCTGGTGGTGGTGCAGAAGCGGCGCGTGCAATATGGCCCCATCGAACCGAAGGAAGCGCGCGAATTGTTCATCCGCGGCGCCCTCGTGGCCGGCCACTATCCCGGCCAACCGGAATTTCTCGAGCACAACCGCCACCTGATCGAAGATGTGCAGCAACTCGAGCACAAGTCGCGCCGCCATGACGTGCTGGTCGACGACGAGGCGATATTCGCTTTCTACGCCGAACGCGTCCCCGAGGGGATTTACAGCGCGGTGGATTTCGAGAAGTGGCGCAGGCAGGCCGAGCGGGAAAATTCGAAACGGCTGTTCCTCAGCCGCGAATACCTCATGCGTCACGCCGCGGAACAGATTACCGAGGATCTGTTCCCGGATGCGCTCACGGTCGGCATGCAGACTTTCGATCTGTCCTATCGCTTCGATCCCGGCCATGCGCTCGACGGCGTAACGATGATTGTGCCGCTGCATCTGCTAAACCAGGTGGACGAACGGCGCTGCGAATGGCTGGTCGGCGGGCTGCTGCGGGACAAGATCACGTATCTGCTCAAAGGCCTGCCCAAGACGCTGCGCAAGAACTTCGTGCCGGTACCGCAAGTGGTCACTGCGGCCATGGAGATTCTCGATCCGGAGAGCGGGCCTCTGACCGATGCCCTGTCGCAGGCGTTGTTCAAAAAGACCGGGGTCGAAGTCCCAGTCGATGCGTGGGATGTCGCCGACCTGCCGCCGCATCTGTTGATGAATTTCAGCGTCGTCGACGAAGGCGGGCATGAAATCGCGAGCGGCCGGGACTTGCCTTTGCTGCGCAACCAGCTCGGCGTAAAAGCGCGCCGCACGTTCAGCGAAACCGCCAGCAGTGCTTTCGAGCGCAAGAGCTCGGTTACCTGGGATTTCGACGAACTGCCGGAACAAATAGAAGTCGACCGCGGCAGGGGAAAGCTGATCGGTTATCCGGCGATCGTCGACAAGGGCAAGTCGGTCGGCCTGACGCTGCTGGATACGGAGGCCGAAGCCGATGCAGCGACGCGGCGGGGGCTGCGCCGCCTGTTCCAGCTCGCGTTGCCGGAACAGATGAAGTCCCTCGCCCGCAACTTGCCCGGCTTCAACGAAATGCAGCTGCGCTATGCGTTGCTGGACGAGCAAGGTAGCGGCAAGCAGGACAAGTCTGCGGTGGCCGACCGGCTGCGGGATGAGCTGGTCACGGCAATCTCCGATCGTGCCTTCTTTGTCGAGCAGGAACCAATACGCAACCGCAAACAGTTCGAAACCAGGACGGCGAAAGGCAAGACGCGGTTGATGGACGTCGCGCAGGAAATCTGCCGTATCGCCGGAGAAATTCTGTCCGAGCACCAGACGCTGCGCGCGAAGATCGGGCAGCCGCAATACGTGGCCTGGCCGCGCGCGCTGGCCGACATTCGCGCGCAGCTCAAGGAATTGCTGCCCCCCGGATTCCTGGCCGCCGTCCCGTTCGAGCGCCTCAAGCACTATCCGCGCTACATCAGGGCGATCGCCATGCGCCTCGACAAGATCGCGTCCAATCCGGAGCGCGACGCCAACTGGCAGCAGCAACTCGCGCGCTACTGGCAGACCTACCAGACCAAGCTGGTTGCCGATCGTGCGCGCGGCGTGCGCAGCCCCAAACTGGAAGAAATGCGCTGGATGCTCGAGGAGTTGCGGGTATCGCTGTGGGCGCAGCAGTTGAAGACGCCTTACCCGGTGTCCTTCAAGCGGGTCGAGAAATACTGGAGCGAGCTTTAGCCCGGGCTGCTAGCATCGTCGCAACAGTCGGGTAGGATTGCTAAACAGGGACAACGGAGGCGA
>DATFUO010000258.1:0-9643 GCA_035260785.1 Burkholderiales bacterium | reverse complement strand
TTGCGCCGCGCGTTCATCGGTGAGGCGTTTCCAGTCGGAGTAGCCGCCCGGATTACGCACCCAGCGGCCGCCGCCTTCCGGGGCGATCGTGTCGGTGACGACGTTGTCGAGAAAGGCGCGGTCGTGGCTGACCAGCAGCACCGTGCCCGCATAATCCTGCAACAGGCTCTCCAGCAGTTCCAGCGTGTCGATATCCAGATCGTTGGTCGGCTCGTCGAGCACCAGCATGTTCGCCGGCTGGCTGAACAATCTCGCCAGCAACAGCCGGTTGCGCTCCCCGCCCGACAACGCCTTCACCGGTGCGCGCGCGCGTTCGGGCGGAAACAGGAAATCGGCAAGGTAGGTCATGATGTGCTTGCGCGCGCCGTCGATCTCGACATAGTCGGAGCCGGGCGCGATCGTCTGCGCGACCGTGGTCTCTTCGTCCAGGCGCGTGCGGAACTGATCGTAATAGGCCACCGCCAGCCGGGTGCCGCGGCGGATGCTGCCGGCATCGGGCTGCATCTCGCCGAGAATGAGCTTGATCAAGGTCGACTTGCCCGCGCCGTTGCGCCCGATCAGGCCGATCTTGTCGCCGCGCAGGATGCGGCACGAAAAATCGCGGACCACGGGCCGCTCGCCGAAGCGTTTGTCGACGTGTTCGAGCTCCGCCACCAGTTGGCCCGAGCGTTCGCCCTGCGCCACCGAGATCGAAACCTGGCCGAGGCGCTCGCGCCGCGCCGCGCGTTCCAGCCGCAGGCGTTCGAGCCGGCGCACCCGGCCTTCGTTGCGCGTGCGGCGCGCCTCGATGCCCTTGCGGATCCAGACCTCTTCCTGCGCCAGCAGCTTGTCGAACTTCTGGTTGTTCACCGCTTCGACCGCGAGCTGCTCCGACTTGCGTTGCTCGTATGCGGCGAAACTTCCCGGATAAAGGCCGAGCCTGCCGCGATCGAGTTCCGCGATGCAGTTGACGGCGCGGTCGAGGAAGGCCCGATCGTGGGTGACGACGAATACCGCGCCGGGAAAATCGGCCACCAAGTTTTCCAGCCAGACGATCGATTCCACGTCGAGATGATTGGTCGGTTCATCGAGCACCAGCAACTGCGGATCGCCCGCCAGTGCGCGCGCCAGGGCCACGCGTTTGCGCATCCCGCCCGACAACGTCTCGATGCGCGCGTCCTGCTCCAGGCCGAGACGGGACAGCACGGATTCGACGCGGTGCTCGATCTGCCAGCCGTTGTGCCGCTCGAGCAATTCCTGCGCGGCCTGCATGCGATCCAGGGCTTGCGCTTCGCCGGACGCGAGTTCCGGGGCGTGTGCCGCGGCATGGTAGTCGGCCAGAATCCGGGAAAGGTCGCCCAGCCCGGCAATGGTCGCCTCGAAAACCGTATGGCTGGAATCGAGTTCGGGCTCCTGCACGACGACGCCGATGCGCAAGCCGGACTCCCGCCATACGCGGCCGTCATCGGGCTGCGCCGTGCCCGCCAGCAGCCTGAGAAGGCTGGATTTACCCGCGCCGTTGCGCCCGATCAGCCCGATGCGGCTGCCCGGCTCCACCACCAGGTCGACGCGATCGAGCAACGGCACGTGGCCGTAGGCGAGAGAAACGTTTTCGAAAGTGGCGAGGGGCATTCTTTAGGGGGCGCGACGGCAGATTGCAGTCCGAACCCACGGTCGACGCGGGAAAGAGGCGGCATCATAACCGAGATGCCGTGACGATCGTCACGGCTTTCGCAGCGAACGCCTCCGGCGGCGGGCCGGCGCTGGATTTCGGTTAAAATCCGCGCGTCGCCCCGGTAGCTCAGTGGATAGAGCAACCCCCTCCTAAGGGGTAGGTCGCACGTTCGATTCGTGTTCGGGGCGCCAGAGGATACATTCGGAACGACGGTCTGCGCGTGCCCGCCAGTCGCTCGGGTTCACCGATTTCGCGCAACGATTCGAGTTCGGGAACGCGTCGAACTTACTGAGTCCGGAGACCTGCTGTCTACCCTTTGACGCGATTGCGGTACTCACCGGTGCGGGTATCGATCTCGATCCTGTCGCCGGATTCGCAGAACAGCGGCACGTTGACGACGAACCCGGTGGCAATCTTCGCGGGCTTGAGCACCTTTCCTGACGTGTCGCCGCGCACTGCGGGTTCGGTCGTGATTTCGCGCACAACCGAGTTGGGCAGCGTCACCGAAATGGGCTTGCCGTCGTAGAACACGATTTCGCACGGCAGGCCGTCTTCGAGATAGTTGAGCGCGTCACCCAGGTTGTCCTTCTCGACTTCGTGCTGGTTGTATTCGCCGTCCATGAACACGTACATCGGATCGGCAAAATACGAATAAGTCGCTTCCTTGCGCTCGAGCACGATGTTTTCCAGCTTTTCGTCGGCCTTGTAGACGACTTCGCTGGCCCCGCCGGTCAGCAGGTTCTTCAACTTCATTCTCATCACGGCGGAGTTGCGGCCGCCTTTGTTGTATTCGGCGCGTTGCACGACCATCGGGTCCTTCCCGACCATGATCACGTTGCCGGCGCGCACTTCCTGAGCCTGTATCATCGTCTGTCCTGAAAGAGGGGGCGAAAAAGCGCGGAATTATACCCGGTCCGCGCAAAATCGGGCCAGGTTTCCGGCAAGATCGCCCAAGGCTTCGAGTTTTTCCGGCCACATTCGCGCCAGGCGGGAAATGCCGTCCATCGTGGCCAGGCTCGCAGTCCAGGCCGGTGCCAGGCGGGCCGCCGGCAGCAGGCCGTTCCACGCCGTCCACAGATCGACCAGCCCGGCGGACGACCCCATGACCGATGCCCCCAGGTAACGGGCCAGAAACGCCTGCATTTTGATGCGGTGATTCTGCTCCTGCTGCGGATACGCCTGCCACACGAAAGGACGGGCGGCCCATTGCGCGCGCATGAACGAATCCTCCCCGCGCACGACGTTCCAGTCGCAGGCCCACAGCACGCGGTCGTAGTCGTCCTGCGTGAGAAACGGCACGATCTGCCCGGAAAGCGGGCCGCGCCGCATGCCCGAAGCCAGTCCCGCGGCAACCAGCGCCTGCGCTGCCGGTGTGTCCGCAAAGGCAATCGCACGGATCGGCCGGCTGCCCGACGCCCATGCATCGAATAGCGCCGCCGCCGGCGCCTGCGGATAGCAAAACAGGGAGGCCAGCAGTTCGCCCGGCGCGCGTGCCGCCACGCCGAGTCCCGACAGGAAACTCGCCTGCTCCGGCGCATCGGCCTGAAATGCCGCGCGCCTGGCATTCAGTCCGCGCTCCATCAGAGCGCCGCCGGTATCGGGCGCAAAACCCGGAAAGAAAAAATACTTGGTCAGCGGCGGTTGCGGTGACGGCAGGCCGTGATAGCGACCCACCCAGGCCTCGGCACTCAGGTATTCGAGGTTGATCCAGACCGGCGCCCTGGCGCCCGCCTTCATTGCCTGCACGTAAGACGCCGGCAATTCGCAGCCGAAAGTTTCGACCACGACTTCGGCCGACTGGACCGATGGGAAGGGCGTCGTCCATGCGCAAACTTCGACGTCTCCGAGCTTCTGCCGGGCCGCCGCGATATCGAGCGCGGGCGCGAGCTGGCGGAACGCCGCCAGGTCGTCCACCCACAGCCGCACGTCGGCCGCATGCTCCGCCGCGAGCTGGCGCGCAAGGCGCCAGCACACACCGATGTCGCCGAGGTTGTCGACGACTGAACAGAAAAGATCCCAACGCATAAGATCCGTGACGAACGTGACGACGTAACTGATACCTCCGGATGCCTGAAAAACGAAAAACCCTACATTACGTCGCTTTGAACGTTCTTTCCTCGTCACGCCATCCCGCCATTGATCGAAATGACCTGCCCGGTGATGTAGCCGGCCTGCTCGGAGACAAGGAAAGCCACCAGCGCGGCGACTTCTTCGGTGGTACCGGCCCGCTTCATCGGCACCAGCGCTTCGATGGTTTGACGGGGAAAGGCCTGCTGGATGACGGGCGAGTCGATGACACCGGGTGCGACCGCATTGACCGTGATGCCGCGCGACGCCACTTCCAGCGCGAGGGACATCGTCGCCCCATGCAAACCCGCCTTGGCCGCGGCGTAGTTGACCTGCCCGCGATTGCCGATGACGCCCGCCACCGAGGATACATTGATGATCCGTCCCCAGCGCGTGCGGATCATGGACAACAGGAGCGGGTGCGTCACGTTGTAGAAGCCATTCAGCGATACATCGATCACGCGATCCCATTGCGCACCGCTCATGCCCGCAAGGGGCGCATCGTCATGCACGCCGGCATTGTTGACCAGCACCTGTATCGGTCCCTGCTCCTCGAGACGGGCGAGCGCCTGGGCAGCCGCCTCCCGGTCGGTCACGTCGAAGGCAACGGCCTGCGCTGCGGCGCCGCCGGCCTGCAATTGCGCCGCCAGCCGCCGTGCTTCGTCGAGCCTCTGGTTGGCGTGCACGATCACCTGAAGCCCCTCGGCCGCCAACGCACGGCAGATCGCCGACCCGATCGCGCCACTGCCACCGGTTACCAACGCGGTTTTCAAAACGGCTCCCGTATTGTGAATCGGCCGAACTTCGAACGGCCGATGTTATGCTCCGGCCGGTGCGCGGACTTGCATCGTAAAATCGCGGGCGCAGCGCCTGACAGGGAGAAATGATCGCATGCAATCGACCGTGCACCAAACCGAAGTGTTGCTGTTCTTCA
The DNA here is from genome assembly GCA_035260785.1 of Burkholderiales bacterium. Classification (GTDB taxonomy): domain Bacteria; phylum Pseudomonadota; class Gammaproteobacteria; order Burkholderiales; family JACQAP01; genus JACQAP01. Next base: position 4,988 of record DATFUO010000258.1, on the reverse strand, counting down.
CCTTGCTGCAGCTTTCGGTGATCGTGCTGGTGGCGCGGCTGGCCGGAGAAATCGCCGTGCGCCTGTCGCAATCGCGCGCGGTGGGCGAGATCATTGCAGGATTGTTGCTCGGACCTTCGCTGTTCGGGCTGTTGCTGCCGGACATATTCAACTACGTATTCCGCTCCGCCCCGCCGGAACCGATGACCATCCTCAGCCAGATCGGATTGATCCTGCTGATGTTCCAGATCGGGCTCGAATTCGACTTCGCCCATCTCAAGGCCGGCCAGAATCGCACCGCGGTGCTGAACGTCTCGATCATGGGACTGGCGTTGCCGTTCGCGCTCGGCCTGCTGTTCGGCTGGATCTCCCACCGCTTCCTCGCGCCGCAACTCAATCCGCTCGGCTACATGCTGTTCGTCGGCACCGCGTTCTCCATCACCGCGCTGCCCATTCTGGGCCGCATCCTGATGGAGCTCGATCTGACCAGGACCCGGGTCGGCGTAATCGCGATCAGTTCGGCGGCAATCAATGACGTGGTCGGTTGGCTGATGCTGGCCGCGGTCACCGCGCTCTCGGTCGCACAGTTCTCGCCGGCCGGCTTCGCCCTGAAGATCGGTCTGATTGCCATTTATATTGCGCTTTGCTGGTGGGCGGTGCGGCCCCCTGCTGCTGCGCCTGCTGCGGCGATCCGGGATCGATGGCGCAAACCTGTCATCGAACCTGGTCGGCATCCTCATCAGTGCAATCTTCCTGTCGGGGATGACGACTTACCATCTTGGCATCTTTGCGATATTCGGCGGCTTCATGCTGGGCGTGCTGCTGCACGACCAGCGCGCCTTCGTGCGTGCCTGGCGCGAGAAAGTCGGCGACTTCGTGATCGTATTCTTCCTGCCGATCTTCTTTACGTATACCGGTTTGCGCACCAATATCGGCGCGCTGAACAGTCTTGAATTGTGGGGCTGGTGCGTCCTGCTGGTGTTGCTCGCCAGCGTCGGCAAATTCGGCGGCTGTTATTTCGCGGCACGCCGCTCGGGCATGAACGCGCAGGAGGCCAAGGCAATCGGCATCATGATGAACACGCGCGCCCTGATGGAACTGGTGGTGATCAATGTCGGGCTGGATCTCGGCGTCATCCCGCCGGACGTGTTTACCATGCTGGTCATCATGGCCATCGCCAGCACCGTGGTGACGACGCCGGCGCTGAAAATCTGGCTGAATCCGAGCCAGCGCGCGAACCTGGAAGGTACGCGGCAGTCGTAAGGTGTCCGGCCGCTGTCGTCAAACCCCGGCATAGTAGAATCCGGCCATGTCAGCGAACCCATTTTATTTCTGATGTCCACGCCGATTCCCGAAACGACTCCCGACTGCGATGTTTTCGTTCTTGGCGGCGGACCGGGTGGCTCGACCATCGCCGCGCTGCTGGCCGAACGCGGCTGGAACGTGGTAATCGCGGAAAAGGAGCGCCACCCGCGCTTCCACATCGGCGAATCCCTGCTGCCCCTGAACATGCTGCTGCTCAAGCAACTCGGCGTCTACGAGGAGGCCAGGCGCATCGGCATGCCGAAGTACGGCGCCGAGTTCAATTCCCCCGAGCATGGCCCGCCGGTGACTTTCGACTTCAGCCAGGCCTGGGACAAGACCTATCCCAACGCGCTGGAGGTGAGGCGCTCGGAGTTCGACGAGATGCTGTTCCGCAATTGTGGTGCGAAGGGAGCGCACACGTTCGAGGAATGCCGGGTTACAAACGTCGAATTTCCGGCCCGGGAGGACGTGTGCATCGACGCCCGCCTGAGCGACGGCGGCCAAAAGACCTGGCGCGCGCGTTTCTTCGTCGACGCATCCGGGCGCGACACTTTTCTTGCCGGCCGCCTGGGCATCAAGCGCCGCAACCGTCTCCACAACAGTGCGGCGATATACGGGCATTTCACGGGCGCGCAGCGCCTGCCGGGCAAGCAGGCCGGCAACATCAGCATGTTCTGGTTCGATCACGGCTGGTTCTGGTTCATTCCGCTGCTCGACGGCACCACCAGCGTCGGTGCGGTGTGCTGGCCGTACTACATGAAATCGAGGCAAACCGACCCGACCACGTTTTTCTTCGACACCATCGCCAAGGCCCCGAAGCTGGCCGAGCGCCTGCGCGACGCGAAGCTCACCCACGGCGTCACCGCGACCGGTAATTTTTCCTACCAGGCGGACTGGATGCATGGCGAGCGCTACATCATGGTCGGCGATGCGTTCGCCTTCATCGACCCGGTGTTCTCCTCCGGCGTCATGCTGGCCATGAACAGCGCTTTTCTGGGAGCCGACGCTGTCGACGCCAGCCTGCGCGATCCGGCGCGGGCACCGGCGCTGTTGCGCAAATTCGATCGCAGCGTGCGCGAGGGCGTCGGCGGTTTTTCGTGGTTCATCTACCGCATGACGCATCCTACGATTCGCGACATGTTCATGGGCCCCGGCAACTTCCTGCGGATGCAGGAAGCCGTGCTGTCGTTGCTCGCCGGAGACTTGTTCCGCGGCACACCGATCCACTGGAGCCTGCGCGCCTTCAAGGGTTTCTATTACTTTCTCAACCTGCTTCATCCCCGCCGTACGCTTGCCGCGTGGCGGCATCGCCGCCGGACCCTTGGCGAACGGTTGGCGGAAAAACCCCTATCGTGATGCAGCAGATCGCCGCTACGGCCGGTCTGCATTACGCCAGCGCCGCAAATCTGGACACCATGCTCGATGAATGCCGCGGTCGCGTACTGGGCATCGTCGGGTACGGCGCAGGGTCGCGCAAGCGCACGGACATCGCCTCGGCCTGGGTGGACTTGCCCGCCATTGGCGCTGACCGGGCGTTCGAGGTTTGGACCAGCGCAGCCCCGGTCCGCGACGGGACCCGCGGGCGCATCCGCAGCGCGCGCAATGCGCAGATATTGTTCGGCAGCGTGGAGATTCCGCAAGACGATCGCACCGACTACGATGTGCTGATCTACAGGGACTATTGCGCCATCTTCGATTACCTGGACGATCTCGCGTATCCGCATCTGGTCCGTATCTGGCACTACCTGCCCGACATCCATCTCGACGAGCGGGCGCTGGAGCGCTACAAGCGCTTTTCAGTCGGCCGCCACGAGGCGTTCGTCGCCAAGGGACGCGCCATCAGCAAGGATGCGCCGGCCGCGAGCGCAGTGGGAAAGCGTTCCGGCAATACCGTCATCTGTTTCCTCGCGGCACCGCGACCGGGCATTCCGATCGAAAACCCCCGCCAGATCAGCGCCTATGCCTACCCGGAACAGTATGGTCCGCGCGGACCGACATTCTCGCGCGCCTTGTTTACGTCCTGGGATGATATGCGGCAACTTTACGTCTCGGGAACGGCCGCGATCTGCGGCCACCTCAGCCAGCACGAAGGCGATGTCCGTGCGCAGGCCGTCGAAACCATTCTCAATGTGCACTCGGTCATGGACGAAGCGCAGGCGCGCGGCCTCATCGATGTGAGGCGAAACGCCGATCTGCTGTTCAAGGTCTATCTGCGCCAGCCCGAAGTCCGTGCAATCGTGCAAGCGCATCTGCGCGAAGCTTTCGGGCCGGCCCCGTCGATCGTCTATCTGCAGGCCGACATCTGCCGGCGCGAGTTGCTGCTGGAAATCGAGGCGGTCTGCGTATCCCGGTCCCGATCATCGTGACGGATTCGCTGCGCGTTCTGGTGAGCGTCGCAATGGCGACCGCGATGTTTGCCGCCGCACCGCGCGCCGCGCGCCCTGCGGAGCTTCCGCTGTGGGAGGCCGGCGCGGGCGTTGCCGTGCTCAATTTTCCCGACTATCGCGGCTCCGACCAGCGCCAGACGCTGGTTCTGCCGATTCCCTATCTCGTCTATCGCGGGGACTTCCTTAAAGCCGACCGCGAGAGCATCCGCGGCCAGTTCTACAAGGACGACCGGTTCGACCTGCACCTGAGCGTCAATGGTTCGATTCCCGTCGACAGCAGCGACAATTCGGCGCGGCGCGGCATGCCCGACCTCGATCCGACGCTGGAGATCGGACCGAACCTGACGGTCATGCTGCTGCGCTCCGATACCGTGCACCTGAACCTGCGCTTCCCGGTGCGCGCCGTCATCGCCACCGATCTGTCCCATGTCCGCGACGAAGGCTGGATATTCCAGCCCCAGATCAATGTCGATTTCTACGACCGCTTTCCCGGTCCGGGCTGGAATCTCGGCTTTGCCGCCGGACCCCTGTTCGGCAACAAGCGCTACCACAATTACTTCTATGGCGTGGCAGCGCAATTCGCCACGCCGGAGCGGCCGGCTTTTGAAGCAAGTGCCGGCTATGGCGGTATGCAATGGATTGCAGCGCTCAGCAAGCGCTATCCGTCGTACTGGGTCGGGGGCTTCGTGCGCGCCGATACGCTTTCCGGCGCCGTGTTCGATTCAAGTCCGCTGGTGCGCAAAAATGAATCGTATGCCGCGGGCTTTGCGATCGCCTGGATTCTCGGTAAATCGCAGAACAGAGTCGAGGCGCAAGAGTAAATGCATTTGCGCCAGGCACCGTTCAAATCTTCGCGCAAGCGGCGACAGGGTGCGACGATGTCGCAAGGATGGCCGGACCGCGACGTCGACCGGGCGCCGCAACGACTGCTGGTCCGGGCGGCCCGCGCGGGCTACGAATACTTCGTGCTTTATTCGGGCTATCTGTACTTCGGCATCGGTTGCGCGCTGGGTTCGCTCGTCTGCGTGGCGCTGCATCCGATTCTTCCCCGCCGCTTCGGCGCGCGGCTGGGAAGATGGATGACAGGCCTGCATTTTCGCGCCTTCCTGGCCCTGCTCAGGACCAGCGGGCTGATGCATATCGACCTGGATGCGCTCGATCAGCTTCGCGGCGAACGTTCGATCATCATTGCGCCCAACCATCCCTGCCTGCTGGATGCCGTATTCATTATCTCGCGCCTGCCGCAAACCGCCTGCATAATGAAAGCCGGGATCTGGAACAGCATTTTCCTCGGCGGGGGAGCGCGGCTGTCGGACT
>DATFUO010000257.1:0-2095 GCA_035260785.1 Burkholderiales bacterium | reverse complement strand
GCGGTCCTGGAGCACCCGCCGGCGGTCCACGATGCGTCCGAGCCGATTGTTGAGCGCCGAGAGGATGGTGCCGATTGCGGTGAGCAGGAACACCGGCGCCACGGCGAGCTGGATGATCCGGGTGATATCGGTTACATGTTCCATGAGCGTCCACCCATGGCGGCAACGGGCCGCGCGCTCATAGCGGTTCGAATGCCAGGGTTTGCATCAGCAGTGCACCATCCTGCTGAAACTGCGGATCGACATCTTCGGGCAGATGCCGGTGAGAATAGGCCATGTTGATCCCGCGGGACGGATCCTTCGGGTGCGGGCAGATCAGCGTCAGGGTCTCCAGCATCATGTTGAGCGGCGAACCGGTACCGCTCGACATCGACCGCTCGGCCACTTCAACGCGCGACAGCGCGCAAGCCTGGTCGTGGATTTTCTGCTGGACGACTTCGAACTTGAACAGCCTGTAGCGCTTCGGATCGAGTTCCTTGCGTTGCGTGGATTCCACATGCCGCACCAGCTCGTCCGCGGATTCGACAGCGGGCAGTTTGATGATCGTGGCCTGCATCGTGAACGTCTCCCCGGAGAAGCGGCCCGGCTTGCCGATGACTGTGAGATCCGGTCCTTTTCTGGCGACAATCCAGTCCTTTTCGTTGGGCGGTGCAATGGAAAATCCCTGCATCATGATGCGCGGCGGCTCCTTAGGTTGCGACGCGCAGGCGCCCAGGAAGGCGCAGAGTATGCAGGCGATCAATCCGTGCAGTTTCATTTCAGGGACCTCTCCGGTTTCAGTATGGAGCCATTGTCCGACGATGGCGGCGTCGCCTCAAGACCCCGCGGTGGGCGCCGTCAATCCAGTTCCAAACCGGATTATGCGGGAAGCGAACGACGGCCAGCCGGGCGCAATGCCCGGGTACCGCCGTCGGGGCGTTGCCGATAATCCGGGCCCGATCCCGCCGATTTACTATACGATTACGCCCACACAACAAAACACAAGCATCCCTCCTGCGGCGCCAAGCCGGATCCGGTTCGATCTCGTCCTGCCGTCAGCTTGGTGATGCCTAACGGAAATCGAGAGTGGGCCGGCGCGCTGGCGCCCGGGTTGGTGCGGGTGCCGGCCGGCTTTCCTGAGTAGAATTTTTATGCGCATTCTCTTCCGCTGCGCCGCCATTTTCCTGGCGGCAGCCGCCATGACCGTCGCGGCATCGCACGCGCTTGCGCAGGAAGCCCCGGGCAAGGTGTTCGAACTCGAGCTCGAGTACGTCTACGGCAGGGATCGCAGGCCGCAGATCGGTTACCGCAAGCCCGAGGTATTCGATCCCCTGTCCGACCGCCTCTATCAGTCAGGCTACCGGAATTACGCGCCGACCGCGGTCCCCGACGAACTCAAGACCGTGCCGGCCATGGAGCGCGTACAGAAGATGAGGCGCATCCTCGCCTGTGCGGATGCCTGGTTCTGGCCGTTCTCGCGCACCGCGCACAATAATGAACCGCCCGGCATCGAGGTCGAGATCCTGCAGGCAATCGCCAGAAAGCACGGCTGGGATGTCAGCATCGCCTGGGTCAATACCGGCATGCGTTTCGGTGTCGGCGTCACTTTCGGCACTTCCGTCGACAAGGGCATCTGCGACATTTTCCTCGGCCTCACGATTACCAACGACGACCATCACATGCCCAGGCACAAGATGGCGTTCACCAAGCCGTTCATGAGCACAGGCTACGTGCTGGTGACGCAGGGGCCGGCCGGTGACGTCAAAACGCTTGACGATGCCAAGGCCCAAAACGTCACGGTCGGCGTCCCGGCGTACTCGCCCATGAGCGAATACGCCGACGAGCATGACATTCCGCACGCAACTTTCTTCCAGAATTATCAGGTCATCGACGCGCTGATCAAGGGGCAGGTCAATGCCGCGATGATCTGGTCGGGCTCGATTTCGCAGGCGAAACTGGAGCATCCGGAAGCGGAGTTCGAAATGGTCAGAGGCTACCAGCCGCCCGACGAAATGCGCTTCGACAATGCCTGGGGCATCAAGGAAAAGGAAGTCGAACTGCTGAAATTCATCGACGAGGAATTCGCGGCGATGCTCAAGAGCGGGGAAACCCGGCG
>DATFUO010000256.1:0-3983 GCA_035260785.1 Burkholderiales bacterium | reverse complement strand
TCAAAAGGACCGACACGGCTTGGCTGCTCTCATTGCCACGATGGGTGGAGTTTTGGACGCGTTCCCGCAAATGGGACGAGCGCGGACAAGGACCGTCGAAGTATGGGCTCAGTCGGATCGATCCCGCAGGACCTTTTTCGACTGACAACGTACGGGTCGTCAGAAATTATGAATCCGCCATGAGCGGGCGTAACCGGAAGTCCGCCGCCAATCGACGCGACATGCGGACGAAGGTCCGCAACAGCGACTGGATTCGCGAGATGGCAAGGATATTGAAGAAGCCCTCCGCATCGATAAGCCGCCCGACGGGCGCGACCAAATAGCGATGGCCGCGGATGTGCTCCAGGCGGAAGCCTGTGCCGGATTCGCCGTATCGCCAGACGGTTTGCGTTTTCGATTACGTTTCACTCAACCCGGCGAGCTGGATTGCGTGCTCGAATTGCCCGTTTCCGGCCTTGCCTCGCTGATGAAAGCCGTCCCAGAGATTCAGCAGGTCGCTTTGCCGCGCGCCAACGGGGACAGTTCTCTCCGGGTCATGCGCGATCCCGTGGCATGGTCGATCGAACGGGACATGACCGACGAGTCTCTCGTCCTGGTAATGATCACGGCCGAAGGTTTCGAGTGGTGTTTCAATCTGGCCGATGCGGAGATTTTCAGGATGGCGGAATGCCTCCGCGACGAGCGTACGGTTACGTTGCCTGCGCCCGAAATGCGGCAATGAGTCCGGAACAACGGATGGCTTCTCAGAACGAAGACTCGGGACAATTCGATAAAAAGATGAATGTGATCAGCGCAGAGTCGTTGAATGACTGCAGCCTCGCCGAGCACGGTGTGCACGTCCATTTCAGTTTTCTTGATGGTAACGGTTCGGGACAGACACTGGAAATGTCTCTGGAATGTATGAGGCAGCTATCGCTAACCCTGAGGGTTTTTGCCGAAAAAGGGCTTCGCGGCTGCAATCGAAAACAAGGAACGCGAATTTACCATCGGGTCGCGGCCTGGACGGCTGAGCCCGCCCCCGATAGCGAGGGCGTCATTCTAACATTCGTGATGCCCGACGACGATTTGCCGATTGCGTTCCAGATCGGCGAGTCCGGGTTGGTAACCTTGGCTGAAGCTGTTGTCGACCATGAACTTGCGGCTTACCCGGACGGCTTGCGCTTTACTTGAGCCTATCCGCTTTCCCCTGACCGGGTTTCGGTCACTCATTTCCGCCGAGTATTTTCCACGATTGCGACGATCAGTTGATTTCTTGACGGCAACGGGTATTGTCGTTAGCCTCTACACCGTTATATAAGTGTATATATATCGGTTTCCAACACCCATTCAGATCTGCCGCCTTGATAACGTCCCAAGAAGTCTTTGTGCCTCTGATACTTACCCTGAAAGTGGCGGGATGGGCAACATTACTTGCAACGATCGCCGGGGTGCTGATTGCCTACGCACTGGCACGCCTGCGCTTTCCAGGCAAAGAAGTCCTGGATGCAATGATGACGCTGCCGATGGTCATGCCGCCGACCGTGCTCGGCTACTACCTGCTGGTGCTGGTGGGCCGGCGCGGCCTCATCGGCGAGTGGCTCTACGACAACCTAGGCATCACGCTGATATTTACGTGGCAGGGTGCGGTTATTGCGGCGGCGGTTGTCGCATTTCCGCTGGTCTATAAAGCGGCGCGAGCGGCGTTCGAAGGGGTCGAGCGCCAGTACGAGCAAGCTGCTCGCGTGCTGGGGAAATTCGAATTCGAGGTTTTCCTCCGAGTGACGCTGCCGCTAGCATGGCGCGGCATCTTGGCCGGCGCGATGCTGGCTTTTGCTCGTGCCATGGGCGAATTCGGCGCCACATTGATGGTGGCCGGCAGTCTGCCGGGTCGCACCCAGACGCTTTCTATAGCAGTGTATGAGGCAGTCCAGGCCGGCAAGGACGATGTCGCCAATTTTCTGGTCATCGTGACGTCGATCGTCTGCATCTCGATCCTGCTGGCGTCGGGCCGGCTGTTGCGCCCAAGCTACGCGGCCTGATCTGGAACTCATGCGCATCGAAGTCGACATCCACAAGACGCTGCGTTCGAACGGCCGCGATTTTACGCTGGACGTGAAGTTCGCCTGCAACGACGACCTCGGGATGGTCTTCGGCCCGTCGGGCGCCGGAAAGAGCCTGACGTTGCGCGCCATCGCCGGCCTGGAGAAGCCCGACTACGGGAGGATCGTGGTGGGCGACAATGTATTGTTCGACTCCATGGCCGGTATCGACGTGCGCGCAAATGAGCGGACCGTCGGTTATCTGTTCCAGGATTACGCGTTGTTTCCGCACCTCAGTGTCGAGGAGAATATAGCATTCGGTGTGATGCGCTGGTGGGAGCGAAAATTGTCGGCGGATGCGGCGCGCCGCGTCGCAGAGCTTCTGGATTTGTTCGAACTGCGCGGACTGAACAAGGCGTATCCCACACAATTATCAGGAGGGCAAAGCCAGCGCGTGGCATTGGCGCGGGCACTGATCCGGCGTCCGGATCTGTTGCTGCTGGACGAGCCATTTGCCGCGCTTGATCCGTTGTTGCGCGGACGCATGCGCGCCGAACTGGTCGCCATACGTTCCATGTTCAAGGTGCCCATGCTGGCCATCACACATGATCCGGAAGATGTGTCCGCGCTCGCCGAGACGGTGATCGTGCTGAATCACGGCAGGGTCGAAAAAGTAGTGGATGTGAAGACGGCCCCCTACAGGGATGGAGAGGGGCGAATAGTTGAAGGATCGATCCGCGAGTTGTTGACGGGGACGGACAAGGCTGGCCCGCCGTCGCTTCCGCGCAAGACGATCCGCGCAGTGAAATAAAAAATTTTACGAACCGCTATATAGCTGTGAATACTACGAAAGGGGGATGAAGTGGAAATATCGTCGAAATTTACCCGTCGCAACCTGGCGTTACTGCTTGCCGCTGCGTTTTCCGCGCCTTGCATAGCGTTCGCACAATCGGACTCAGAGACAAGGATTCGGCAACTCGAGGACAGCATCGATGCGATGAAACGCGAACTGGAAGACGTCAAAAGCCAGGTGCGGGATACAAAGGAAGGGCCGACGCCGCCCGCGAAGAGCGAGACAATGCCGTCAAATGCAGACGAAACACAGAAGGCAGTCGAGATGCGCAAGGAGGCTGACAGACAGAGCGCTGCCATCGACAAGCAGGCCGCGAAAGAGGGGGAAGAAAAAGGGTTTCTGCGCGCCCTGAGCGAAGGCTTTGTGCCAAGCGATACGGAATATGAAAAGGCTCCGTATACGCCGATGCTGCTCCGCCTGCACCGTCCGGAGCGGTTCGGTGTCCACTTGCACAATGTTGAGGTTCGGTACTCTGATCAGCCTGGGCTGACAACCTCAACGGGAACAACCCATACTCAGTTCCAGGCGGCGACCGCTGAACTCGAGGCATCCGGCTACATCTTTCCCGGCCTGGTATACGCTCAGGTAGTCATTGAACCCCGCGATAATCTGGGCCGCGGGCTCGGCGATTCCATTGCGAAAAACATTTCAGCGTCGAATGCGCCAACAGGAATACTGCGGGACGCGTTTTTCGACCTCGTGCTGGCCGAACCGGGAGCCACGGTCCGATTGGGGCAGCAGCGCATTCCATTCGGCATCGAGGCGCAGACCCCGGGCGGGCTCTTGCCGTTTACCAGCCGATCGTACCTGGACCTCAAGCTCACCCGGAATGCCGGACTCGATAATACGAAGTTCAGCAACGCCGAATTCATTCAGGAACGCGACATCGGAGCCCAGACCAGGGGACGCCTCGCGGGCGGCAAGTTCGAATATGCCGTGGGGGTTTTTAACGGTGCCGGCATCAATGTCAGTGACACGAATAATTCAAAGGACGTTGTCGGTCGTCTGGGGTTCAACCCGCTTCGGGGACTGCGGTTCGGGGTTTCAGGATATGAAGGCACCCAAGTGGATATCCAGAGTAAAAGCGGCAATCGGGACCGGATTGGAGCTGA
>DATFUO010000255.1:0-6599 GCA_035260785.1 Burkholderiales bacterium | reverse complement strand
CGGGGACTGCCGTAGGATTCGTCGAACAGCGAGAATGACGGCGTGCGCCCGACCAGGCTCTCGATCAGGGTGAGTTCGAGGTCGGTGTGATTCTTGAACGGTGCCGGCACAATGCGCCTGCCGTTGTCCGGCCTGGCCAGCACGTAGCGCGGCGCGTCATGATGGAGGGACACGATGCTTTCGGTGATCGCCGGATCGTCGGATGTCGCGATGTCGGTTGCTCCGTAACAAGTGCAGACGTAAGTCACCTCGGGCTGCGCTTCTACATACAATCCCGTGCCCCGTATGCCAATGGAGGAAGTCGGACCGTACACCATGCGCGAGCCTCTGCCGAACACCGACAACAACGCACCGGTGAACAATCGCAACTGATTGGCGATGAAGCTGCTGCCCTTCAATTCCAGCCGGCTGTTGTCGCGCAGGATAAACGCGTCCAGGCCGACGACGAAAATGGCCTGCGCCGATTTGCCCGTCTCGACGGTATCGTTGACGCCGACCGGCGTGGCCAGGGTCGCCGCTTTGCCGTTGACGGTGACCGGACCGGAGACCTCGTAAAAGGACCGGCCGGCCGGCAGCGGCCCGGGTACTTTCCCCAACGGCTGGGCAACCGCATGGCCCAGGCCGAACGCGCCGCCCACGGCGAACAGCCCGCCCGCGAGCGCCCGCACCAGCAGTTCGCGGCGCGAGGGATCGATGTCTTCGAATCGCATTGTCATAGCGGCGCTCTTTGAATTACTCTTGCGACATGCTCTGGCGACGAGATTAGCATCCTCGCCGCCGAATGGGAAAGGCCATGGTCAATCTCAGCAATTCACGTACGCTGGTCGCGGCGGTTCTCGCCGCATGCACGACGTTTTTTCCGGGCGTCGTCCCGGCCGATTCCACCCGGCTGGGCATCGATGCGGAATATGGCCACGATACCAACGTCAATCGCGCGGCCCTCGCCAGAGAAGAACAATCCGACGATTCTGTTTCCGTCGAAGCGTATGCCGCGCGCAGCTTTTTGCTTTCCGCGCGCAGCGGCATCGTGCTCCGGGCTGCGGTGCATGCCACGCAGTATTTCGATTTCCACGATCTGGGCAGCCTTGGCGTTTCCGGCCGCGCCTCGTATCGCTTCCAGCCCTCGCCCGGATTCACCAACCCCTGGATCGAGCTGGCCGGACTGCTCGATGGCTTCAAATATCGCGACAGCCAGATCCGCGATGGCTATGCCGCTTCGGCAACCGCCAGCGTCGGCAAGTATTTCACCGACCGCATCCGCATGGAAGCCGGCGCGGGCTTCGACCGGCGCGGCGGCGGCGAGGGCGGGGTTTATGACTTGTCCAACCGCAAGGTCTGGACGGCGCTCGACTACAAGCTCACGCCGAAGACGACGCTCTACGGCTCCGCGACATGGATGGAGGGCGAGCAGGTCTTCACTTTGTTCAATACCGCAGCCTGGGCGCCGCTTTACGCGTCTGCCAAAGCTGCGGCCGCGGACCCCGTCTTCTCGTCAGCGTTCGGCGGCGCGCCCACGGCCTACCGCGTGGATGCGCATACCAACCGCTATGAACTGGGCGTCAACATCGCCCTGCGTGGCAGCGATGCGCTGGATTTCGGCTGGAGCCATTTCGATTCCCGCGCCGATCGCGGCGGCGGCCAGTACGACGGCGATGTTTTCCGCATCGGCTACCTGCTCCGCTTCCGCTAAAATCCGCTGACCCTTATAAAACGGTCGAAAAGAAATCAACACGAAGGACGCGAAGGAAACGAAGGAAAAACGAAAACGGTGATAACACACGAACCTCGTGGGCACGTTGGTATGCCTGCCAGCGCTGCCGATTTTCCTATAGACGGCCCACCAGCCCGGAACATATCAGTTCATGCATTTTCTTGTTCTTGCCTTCCTTCGTGTTCCTTCGTTACCTTCGTGTCCTTCGTGTTGAATTGGTTCTGAAAATATCAGACCTGATCGCGCCAGGACTGGTCCGCGTTCTCGAACAGGCGGTTGGCTTTTTCCGGGCCCCAACTGCCGGCCGGATAAGTCTGAATGGCATTGCGCTCCTGCGCCCATAACTTCTGGATTGGATCCACGACCCGCCACGCCCATTCCACTTCATCGAAGCGGATGAAGTTGGTGGCGTCACCGCGGATGATGTCGGAGAGCAGCGCTTCGTAGGCATCGGGTTGCGGCTCGTGGTCCCGCCGATAGCCGGCATTCATCTGGATCACGCGCGTCTGCATCCCCAGTCCCGGCTGCTTGGCGTGAATTTCCAGGCGCATGCTCTCATCGGGCTGCAGGGAGAGCAGTATCCAGTTCGGCGCCACGTGTTCCAGCGGGGTTTCGCGGAACAACTGCTGCGGCGGATCGCGAAACCGCAATGCGATGACCGACATCTGCTTCGCGAGCCGCTTGCCGGTGCGCAGATAGAAAGGCACGCCGCGCCAGCGCCAGTTGTCGATGAAGAATTTGGCGGCAACGTAGGTCTCGGTGTTCGATTCCTTCGCCACACCCGCTTCACTGCGGTAGCCGGCCATCTGCTGGCCATCGGCACTGCCGGGCCCATACTGCCCGCGTACGACATGCGCAGCGATCAGCTCCGGGGAGATCGGTCGGATGGAGCGCAATACCTTGACCTTCTCGTCGCGCAGCGTATCGGCCTCGAGCGCGGCCGGCGGCTCCATCGCCACCAGCGTAAGCAACTGCATCAGGTGGTTCTGCAGCATGTCGCGCAACGCGCCGGCGCCTTCGTAATAATCCGCCCGGGTCTCGATGCCCGCCTGCTCGCCGACCGTGATCTGCACGTGGTCGACGAAATTGCGGTTCCACAGCGGTTCGATCATCAGGTTGGCGAAACGGAACACCAGAAGGTTCTGCACGCTCTCCTTGGCGAGGTAATGGTCGATGCGGTAGATCTGCTGCTCGTCGAAATACTGGTGCAACAACTGATTGAGGCGCTGCGCGCTCTCGATGTCTTCGCCGAAAGGTTTCTCCACGACGATTCGGTGCAGGCCGCGCGGACGATTCAACCCGACGGCCGCCAGATTGTCGACGATGGCACCGAAGTCCTCCGGTTTGACGGCGAGATAAAACACGATGTTCGAGCACACGCCGGTCTTCGGCTTGCCCAGTTCCTCGAGCAGGCGCTTGTAGGCGGCGACATCCTGCAGGTCGCCGCGAACATAGCTAAAGCGCGCGGCAAACCGGGCAAAACATTCCGGCGTGAACTGCGCACCGAGCTTCAGCCGCAGCGCCTGCTCCATGTGCGCGGTCCAGGCGGAATCATTCCATTCGCGTCTTGCGAACGCCACAAAATTGGTGACCGCCGGTAGCCGCTTCGCCATTTCCAGCCGGTACAGCGCCGGCAGGAGCTTGGTCGCCGCCAGATGGCCGGTGGCGCCGAAGATGACGAAACTGCACGGATAGAGGGCGTCTTCCTGGTTCACGTTTTTGCCTGGTTCTGCAATTGTAGGATTGTTCTTCATTTATACACGTTCAGCGACGGGTCAGGAAATTCAGAATGAAGCCGCAAAGATCAAGATCTGTTCAACACGAAGGTAACGAAGGGAGGCAAGAGCAAGAAAATGCGCGAACGGGAATGGGCAGAAGTTACCGGTCGGCTCGGAGTATCGTAAAGCCATGCGGTCCAGGAAATGAGCCTCGATTCGTCCCGTTTCCTTTTTCCTTGTCTCCTTCGTTACCTTCGTGTCCTGAAAGGGTACTCCACGCTATCGCGAGGGTATTCGTGTTGAACGCCCTTCTCATGATTGACTCACGCCGCCGGCGGCACCAAACTTCCTAAAACCCCATCCGCACCCAGCAAGGAGATGTTCATGCGTTACGCAACATGGTTTGTCGCCGCCGTCCTGACGCTTCCATCCGCCAGTAGTTTCGCGGCGGACATCCGGGCGGATCTCGACCGGCTGGCCGACCAGCTCGAACCCAAGGTCATCGAATGGCGGCATGACATCCACGAACATCCAGAACTCGGCAACCGCGAATTCCGCACTTCGGGCATGGTGGCCGCGCATCTCAAGGCGCTCGGACTCGAGGTGCGGACCGGCGTTGCGCACACCGGCATCGTGGCGCTTCTCAAGGGGGGCAAGCCAGGCCCGGTGGTTGCACTGCGCGCGGACATGGATGCGCTGCCGGTGACCGAGGAAGTCGACCTGCCCTTCGCGTCGAAAGTGAAAACCACCTGGGCCGGCAAGGAAACCGGCGTCATGCATGCCTGCGGCCACGACACGCATGTCGCCATTCTGATGGGTGTCGCCGAGGCGCTCTCGAAGGTCAGGGAACGGCTGCCCGGCACGGTCAAATTCCTGTTCCAGCCCGCGGAGGAAAGTCCGCCGCCGGGCGAGGACGGCGGTGCCGCGATGATGGTGAAGGAGGGCGCAATGGAAAATCCGCATCCCGACGCCGTCTTCGGCCTGCATATCACGTCCATCATCGAGACCAACACGATCGCCTACCGCCCGGGCCCGGCCATGGCCGCCGCAGACATCCTGCACATCACCGTGCAAGGACGGACGACGCACGGTTCCGCACCGTGGTCCGGCGTGGATCCGATCGTGGTCGCGGCGCAGATCGTGCTCGGACTGCAAACCATCGTCAGCCGCCAGATCAACGTCACGCAGGAGCCGGCCGTCGTGACCATCGGCGGCATCGACGGCGGCAACCGCTTCAATATCATTCCCGACAAGGTGGAAATGGTGGGCACGGTGCGAACATTCGACGAGAAAATGCGCGACGATATCCACCGCCGCATCCGGCTGACCGCCGAGAACATCGCCGCCGCGGGCGGTGCGACGGCCATCGTGTCGATCGAAAAACCCTACGCCGTCACCATCAACGATCCGGCGCTCACCGAACGCATGCTGCCGACCCTCAAACGCATCGCCGGGGAGGGCAACGTCATCCTGCGTCCCAAGACCACCGGCGCGGAGGATTTCTCTTTTTTCGCGCAGCAATCACCCGGACTGTTCATTTTCCTCGGCGGATCGCCGAAAGGCACCGACATGAGCAAGGTTGCGTACAACCATTCGTCGCGGTTCTTCGTCGAGGATTCGGCGATGAAGCTCGGCGTGCGCGCGCTGGTGAACCTGACGGTGGACTACATGGAGTCATCGCAGAAGCGATGACTCCATAGTGATTGGTGATTGGTAACTGGTGATTAGTATTCAAGAAAAGCGAAGCGTACTAACCTGGTTTTACCAGTCACCAGTTACCAATCACCATTCACTATCCTTCGTGAACTACCTCGCCCACCTGTATCTCTCCGAGCCGACCGAAGAGGCCTGGCTGGGCAGCCTGCTGGGCGATTTCGTGAAAGGGCCGCTCGACGCCCGCTACAACGCGGACGTCATGCGGGCCATCGCGCTGCATCGGAAAATCGACAGCTTCACCGACGCGCATCCCGCCGTGCTGCAAAGCAAGTCGCGCATCAGCCCGGCGCGCCGGCGCTACGCGGGCATCATGGTCGACATGTTCTACGATCATTTCCTGGCGAAGTACTGGCGCGAATTCCATCACGAACCGCTCGAGGATTTCAGCGCCAGGATTTATGCGATCCTCGGTCGGCGGCACGCGATGCTCCCGGAAAGGCTCCAGCGCATGGCGCCCGGGATGGCGCGATGGAAATGGTTCGAGTCCTATGCGCAAGTGCACGCCATCCACATGGCGCTCGACCGCATGGGGGATCGGCTAAAACGCGAAAATCGTTTGCTGAACTCGGCCGATGAACTGGTGGAACACTACGCCGGACTCGAATCCGATTTCCGCGGCTTTCTGCCGGAGGTGGCGCAGTTCGCGAAGCGTCATCACCTCGCCACTTTCGACTGACCGCTTCCAGGCCGGGCCGTCGTTCAGTACCGATAACCCTCCACTACCAGGTCCTGATACTCCGGATGCCGGTGGATGAAGCCCGCGGTGAAGGGGCAAAGCGGCATGACTTTGAGTTTTTGCGCCCGCGCGTAATCCAGCGCGGTGCGCACGATGCGCCCGGCGATGCCCTTTCCTTCCAGCTCGACCGGGACTTCGGTGTGCTCGATGATGATTTTCTCGCCGACGAGCAGATATTTGGAGAAGGCGACTTTGCCATCGAGGCTGATTTCGAAGCGCTTCGCCGCAGCGTTATGGACGACGGGCAAGTCGGCATCGTTCGTCATGGGCTACTCCAAATACCCTCAATATAAGCGCTCACCGCAGAGGACACGGATACCCTAGGTGCGTAGCACCTCGGAGCACCCTTTTAGGACGCGGAGGAAAGGCAAGAGCGAGGGAGTTCTTGTGTTATAACCGTCCATCGGCTGATGATCAATCGTGGTCAATATTGGCGTCACAGTTTCGTGATCAGTTAAGCCGCTTCCAAATCTCAGTTTTTTCGTCGTTCTTGTTTTTCCTCCGCGTCCTCTGCGTCCTCCGCGGTGAGCGTTATGAATGAAGATTTAACAAGGCGGGCGATGTTGCGCCCAGGGGCGGATGCGCTCGAACGCGCGCGAAGCCTGCAGCACGCGAAGGTCGCGATGCCGGCCGGCGACAATCTGTAATCCGACCGGCAGGCCGGCGGGCGTAAAGCCGCACGGGCAGGTCGCGGCCGGCAACCAGGTCAGGTTGAACG
>DATFUO010000254.1:0-9460 GCA_035260785.1 Burkholderiales bacterium | reverse complement strand
GCCCCGGAGTGTTTTTACCTTTACCGCCGTTCCGAGAATTTCGGACAATTCGTCCTCGAGGCCCTGCAAGTCGCGGTCTTTTCTCGGTTGCTTGCGCAACATTTTACGGGACGTCGTTTCGACCTGGCCGACGAGTTGCTCGGCTTCCCGCACCGACAGATTTCGGCTGATGATCTGGTGAGCCAGTTCAGCCTGTCGAGCACCGGTCACGGGCAGAAGGGCGCGCGCATGGCCCATCTCGATCTTTCCCTGCATAAGCAGATCCTGCACCGCCTTGGACAAATGCAGCAGGCGTAGGAGATTGGTGACCGCGCTTCGGGAACGCCCGACAGCCTTCGCCGCCGCTTCGTGCGTCATGTCAAATTCGTCCACCAGTCGCTGAATGCCCGTGGCTTCTTCAAGCGGATTCAGGTCTTCGCGCTGGATGTTCTCCACAAGCGCCATTGCCAGCGCGGCCTTATCCGGCACGACCCGGATGACGACCGGTACCTGCGTCAATCCGGCCAACTGGGAAGCACGCCAGCGACGTTCACCGGCGATGATTTCGTATCTACCGTTCTCGACCGGGCGCACGAGGATTGGCTGAATCAGTCCTTGCGCCTTGATCGAATCTGCCAGTTCCGCGATCGATTGGGGATCCATGCGCGTGCGCGGTTGAAAACGGCCGGGCTTCAGCAGCCCGACTGACAATTCGGCCAACGCGTCCCCGGCTCGTTCCTCATCGCTCGATAGCAATGCATCGAGACCGCGGCCCAGTCCTTTAAGTTTTGCCATTTGCATTCTTCCTAAACGCGCTTGCCGAGCATTTCTCCCGCAAGCGCGAGGTAGGCCAGCGCCCCTTTTGACTGTCGGTCAAAATTAAGTACAGGAAGGCCGTGGCTAGGGGCTTCGGCAAGACGAATGTTCCGGGGAATAACGGTCCGGTAGACCTTGTCGCCGAAGTGCTGCTGCAGCTGGTCAGATACCTGTTGCGCGAGCATATTGCGCGGATCGTACATGGTACGCAGCAAACCTTCGATCTCGAGGTTCGGATTAAGATTGGCACGGACCTTTTTGATAGTCTGGACCAGATCGCTGAGTCCCTCCAGGGCGTAGTACTCGCATTGCATCGGGATCACGACGGCATTGGCGGCGCAAAGTCCATTTACTGTCAGAAGGTTCAACGCCGGTGGACAATCGATGAGCACGAAGTCGTAGTGATCCTTGATTTCTTCGAGGGACGTTTTCAGCCGCGTTTCGCGTTCCGAAAGGTCGACCATTTCGATTTCCGCACCGGCAAGTTCCCGATTGGCTGGAATTACGTCGTATCCCCCGCTCTGGCTGCGAACGCGCACGGCGGAGATTGGCGCTTCGCCAAGCAAGACCTGATACACGGTCGCCTTGAGCCCGCGTTTGTCGATACCGCTGCCCATGGTTGCATTGCCTTGCGGGTCCAGATCAACCAACAACACCCGGCGCCCGGCTGTGACCAGACTGGCCGCGAGGTTGATGCTTGTCGTGGTCTTGCCGACTCCACCCTTCTGATTAGTGATTGCTAGCACACGAGGCATGCGAGTCAGTTCGGGGATGTGGTCAATGTGGGGCACATGAAAACGAGATGGCGCGACGCTTCGAGTTGGGGAATTTCCAGGCGCACGGTCTTTTTCACTTTCCATGAGGGAGGCAATTGCGCCAACTCTTCATCCGGGTGCAATCCCTTCATCGCGATCATCACGCCATCCGGTGCGCACAGATGGCCAGCCAGCCTTGCAAAATCCGCCAGGTCCGAGAAGGCCCGCGAGATAACGGTCTGAAAAAATCCTCGAGGCCGATATGCCTCGACTCTCTCGGTAACGACTTGCACGGTCGCCAGTCCGAGTTCTGCAATCACCTGTCTCAGGAATGCGCCCTTCTTCTGGCTCGAGTCGAGCAGAGTCACGGCACGGCCGGGGCATGAAATCGCAATGGGTATTCCCGGAAGTCCCGCCCCGCTGCCGACGTCCACCAAATTTCCATCGGGCAGATGACTTACGACGGCAAGGCTATCGAGCACATGGTGGCTCACGAGTTTGGCGTCGTCCCGGATCGCGGTAAGGTTGTAGACTCGATTCCATTTGACCAGCAGATCCAGATAACTCGCGAGTTGTTCCATTGCCGCTGCAGGCAATGCCAACCCGAGTCCGGCGACGCCTTGCCGGAGCGAAGATACGACCTGATTCAACGCCTACTTCCCGCCTTGAAAGAAGGCGCAATCTGATCGTCGGTGATAACAGTGCCAAATCCGCGTTTCAGGTGCACCAGCAGAAGAGAGATCGCAGCCGGGGTAATACCCGATATCCGCGCGGCCTGACCGAGCGTTTCCGGCCGCTGCTTATTGAGCTTTTGCTGCACTTCGATCGACAGGCCACGAACCGAGCGGTAGTCGAGATCCCCGGGCAGGCGCGTCGTTTCAAACTGTTCTTGCCTGCTCACCTCGTCGCGCTGGCGCTCGATATATCCGTGATATTTGATTTGGATCTCGACTTGCTCGGCAGTCTTGTCGTCCGACAGGCAGGAACCTGCGCCAGGCAGCGAAATCAGGTCCCGATAATGCATACCGGGCCGCCGGAGCAATTCCTCAAACGTGTAGTCACGCTCGAGTTTCTGGCCAAAGCGCGCCTGCATATCTTCGTCGGACAGCAGCTTCGGATTCAATCGGGTCGACTTCAAGCGTTCACGTTCAAATCCGACCGCGTCGCGCTTGCTCTGGAAAGCCTGCCAGCGTTCATCGTCGACCAGGCCCAGCTTCCGACCGGTCTCAGTAAGTCGCATATCGGCATTGTCTTCCCGCAGGCTCAGCCGATACTCGGCGCGACTGGTAAACATACGATAAGGTTCCGTGACACCGCGCGTAATCAGGTCGTCCACCAGGACACCGAGGTAGGCCTCGTCGCGGCGCGGACACCAGGCTTCTTTTTCTTGCACGAGCAGTGCCGCGTTGAGTCCGGCCAGAAGACCTTGGGCCGCGGCTTCTTCGTATCCTGTCGTACCATTGATTTGACCCGCAAAAAACAACCCGCGGATCGGTTTGGTTTCCAGCGAAGACTTGAGGCCACGCGGATCAAAGTAGTCGTATTCAATTGCATAACCAGGCCGAGTCAAATGCGCGTTTTCGAGCCCCTTGATTGAATGCACCAACTCGACTTGAACATCGAACGGCAAGCTTGTCGAAATGCCGTTTGGATAAACCTCGTGCGTCGTCAAGCCCTCGGGCTCGAGAAAAATCTGATGCGAAGTCTTGTCGGCAAACCGGGTAACCTTGTCCTCGATTGAAGGACAGTATCGAGGGCCAATGCCTTCTATCACCCCGGTAAACATGGGCGATCGATCGAGACCGCCACGAACGATTTCATGCGTGCTCGCATTAGTATGCGTTATCCAGCACGCCAACTGCCTGGGGTGCTGCTCGACCGAACCCAGAAACGAGAACACGGGCACCGGATCGTCACCCGGTTGCTCGGTCATAACTGAATAATCAATGGTGCGGCCGTCGATACGGGGAGGCGTACCGGTCTTAAGGCGACCCACCGGAAGATCGAGTTCGCGCAACCTGCGAGCTAGGCGGATCGCCGGAGGGTCACCAGCGCGTCCCGCCTGATAATTCTTGAGACCCACATGGACCAAACCCGACAGGAAGGTTCCCGTGGTCAAGATCACAGCCGATGCAACGAAGCGGATCCCCAGTTCCGTTACGACACCGGAAATGCGGTTACCGTCAAGCGTAAGATCATCTACAGCCTGTTGAAAGATAGTTAGATTTTTGTGATTTTCCAGCCGACGGCGAATCGCCTGCCGGTAAAGAAGCCGATCAGCCTGAGCGCGAGTTGCGCGAACAGCGGGGCCTTTACTGGAGTTAAGGATACGAAACTGAATTCCTGCGTCATCGGTAGCGGCTGCCATTATGCCGCCGAGTGCATCTATTTCCTTGACCAGATGTCCTTTTCCTATCCCTCCAATGGAGGGATTGCAGGACATTTGCCCGAGGGTTTCGACATTGTGGGTAAGCAGCAAGGTCCGGCATCCGGCCCGTGCTGACGCCAAGGCGGCTTCCGTTCCGGCGTGTCCACCGCCTACCACGATCACATCGAATGAATTGGAGTTTTGCATGACTGAAAATCCGGGAGGCCGAATCATACCGGAAACCTGGTCATCCTCAACGTTTCACGTGGAACATCGGATTCCATGGTTCCACGTGAAACATCGCCTTAAGAGGATTTCAGGAGGTCGAAAAGCACCTTGCTAATCAACCCCGTCACTACGACCAGAAACACGGACCTGATAAAACGGTTCCCGCCGCGAATCGCAAAATGGGCTCCCAGGAAGCCACCAGCAACATTAAACGCCGCCATTGGCAGAGCAACAGAATAAAGCACATTTCCGGTCATCATGAAAAACGCGAGAGCGCCAGAATTGGTGGCGAGATTCAGGACTTTGGTGGTTGCGGCCGCGCTTAGAAAGTCATGACCAAATAATCGGACCAAGAGAAACATAAGTACGCTGCCAGCTCCAGGGCCAAAAAAGCCGTCGTAAAACCCGAACACGGCGGTCACGGCATAGAAATTTCCGCTGCCCTGCCTTAATGGGGCCAGCACTTCGGGTTTCTGTCCAAACTTAGGGCGCGTGAGCGTGTAAATCGCCATGCCGCCCAGCAGGACCAATAACAGGGGACGCAACACCACAGGATCAATCAGGGTTACCGTTTTGGCTCCCGCCAGCGCGCCCAGACCCGCGACACCCGCAGCGGGCAGTACTGCCCGCCACTGGATTGGAATGGCCCACCCATACCGAAACGTCGCTATCGTCGTTCCGGCAATTGCCGAGAATTTGTTTGTTCCAAGGAGAATCGATGGAGGCAGAGAGGGAAAGACCGCGAACAAGGCGGGCACCTGTATCAAGCCCCCGCCGCCAGCTATGGCATCCACAAGCCCAGCCAGGAAAGCAAACACACAAAGGGCGGCAACTTCGCTCACGTACTATTTGCCGATACAGAAACGAGAGAAGATTTCACCCAGCAAGTCGTCGGCGCTGAACTTGCCCGTGATGTTCGCAAACGCCTGATGGGCCATTCGCAACTCCTCTGCCATCAATTCCAGAGACCCGGTCTCGTCAGCAGCTCGACCCAGTGCGGAGTTCGCTTCCCGCAGTGCCTGAATATGGCGTTCACGCGCAAGGAAGGTTCCTTCTTGCGTCGAGTGCCAGCCAATACTTTGCAGAAGAGCCGTTCGCAGCAAATCAAGTCCATGCCCTGTTTTGGCCGATAGCCATATTTCAATCCTGCCCACAGCGTGATCTTCTATGGGGGAACGCTTTAATATATCTATCTTATTGAAAATGATTATCTTTTTAAGATTATCGGGCAGTTCCGTCAAGATTTGTAGATCGCCCTCCGTAACTCCGGCTGAGGCGTCCACTATCAGTAGTGCGAGATCCGCCCGCCGGATTTCGCGCCATGCGCGTTGAATTCCGATTTTCTCGACTGCATCCGTTGCATCCCGAAGACCGGCGGTGTCGACGATATGCACGGGTACGCCATCGATTACCAATTCGTGTCGCAAAGGATCCCGCGTTGTGCCAGGAATTTCAGTGACGATCGCCACTTCTTCCTCCGCGAGCCGATTCAGCAAACTCGATTTGCCGACATTCGGCTGACCGATCAACACGACTTTGGCACCATCGCGCAAAATCCTGCCCTGCTCCGCATCGGCGAGCAAGGCCGTTGCCCTTTTTCGCAGGATACTCAGCTTTTCCCGCGCACCCGCGCGCTCGAGAAAGTCAATTTCTTCCTCGGGGAAATCGAGAGTTGCTTCAACAAGGCTTCGCAGTTCAATGAGTGCGTCGTTAAGTTGACCGACGCGGCCTGAGAATTCCCCTGCGAGCGAGCGCATCGCGCCTCGCGCTGCCGCTTCCGAGCTGGCATCGATCAAATCGGCAACACTTTCTGCCTGGGCAAGATCGAGCTTGTCGTTCAAAAACGCGCGTTGCGTAAACTCCCCTGGCTGCGCCGGGCGCGCCCCGAGCGCAAGGCACCGTCTCAGGACCAGCTGCAAGACTGCGGGCCCGCCATGACCCTGCAACTCGATCACGTCTTCGCCGGTATAGGAATGTGGCGCCGAATAGAAAATAGCAATTCCTCGATCGAGGATTGTGGAATCCGCCGCGAGAAAATCACACAATGTTGCAACCCGTACCTGCAGGCTGCGACCCAGGACAAAAGTAGCGATGCTGCGAACCGCGGTGCCGGAAACACGCACAACGCCGATGCCGGCGCGACCCGGCGACGTCGCTATCGCCGCAATTGTGTCAGCGTGCCGCATGAGCGGATTTTGACCGCTCAATCATGCGCGTGATTTGCCACTGCTGCGCAATGGAGAGGATGTTGTTCACCAGCCAGTAAAGCACCAATCCCGCGGGAAAAAAGAAAAAGAACACGCTGAATGCCACCGGCATGATTTTCATGACCTTGGCCTGGATGGGGTCTGGCGGCGTCGGATTCAGATAGGTTTGTATGATCATAGTCGCGCCCATCAGCACCGGCAGAATGTAGTATGGATCCTGGGCCGAAAGATCCTTTATCCACCAGATGAACGGGGCATTGCGCAACTCCACACTCGCCAGCAGCACCCAGTAGAGCGCGATGAATACCGGAATCTGAACGACGATCGGCAGACATCCACCGAGCGGATTGATCTTCTCGGTTTTGTACATTTCAATCATTGCCTGATGCAAGCGCTGGCGATCGTCGCCATATTGTTCCTTCAATTTCTGCATCTTTGGCGCCATCACGCGCATTTTCGCCATCGACCGGTAGCTCGCGGCCGACAATGGGAAAAAGATCAGTTTGATGATCACCGTCAACAAGATGATCGACACGCCCCAATTGTTGGTCCATTTCTGGATGGCCGAAAGCACCCAGAACAACGGCGTGGCAATAATGGTCAACCAGCCGTAATCCACCGTGAGATTCAGGCCCGGTGAAAGTTTTGCGAGCTTGTCCTGCTCTTGAGGACCGGCATACAAGCGCATATCGAGTGTCGCGCTGGAGCCCGGTGCAATGTTGCCCGCGGGCACGATGACGCCCGCCGTATAGAGGCCACTACTCAGAACCCGCGTATAAAACTCCCGGGGCACATCGCCGGACGGCAGCAAGGCTGCGAGGAAATAATGCTGGACGATCGCGATCCAGCCGTCGGTCGCGTGTTTCGGATAATCTGTCTTGCCCTTGTCAATGTCTGAAAACGCGACTTTGCGGAATTTGGATTGGTCGGTATAGACCGCAGCGCCGGTATAAGTTGGCACCATTTTGGAATCCCCTGCAGCGGGCGTGCCGTCACGCACCATCTGAAAATATGCATACGGCTTGATTTCCACCGCGCCACGGTTGGAGATTTGAAACGTCTCGTCAATCAGATAACTTCCGCGGTGGAAGGCCAGCTTCTTGGTAACACCGACAGCCTTTGTGCCACTGGCCGTCAGATCGACAACCACCTCGTCATTTCCATCGCGCAATTCGTAGCTCGTCGCGGGTGACCCGTAGGTAGTCGTGTGATTCGGAAGGTCGTCGCCGATGAGCCCGCTCTGCATTACGTAGGTGTGGACGGTATCTTTCTGGAACAGGACGAAATTTTTGGATTTGTCGAGCTTGTCCCTGTGCGCCGTGAACTCGAGCCTGCGCAACGTTCCGCCCACGGGATCGACTTCCGCGATCAGAACGTCGGTGCGTACGATTATAGGAGTCAGATTCGCTCTAACCGGCGTCGCGGACAGGGCCGGGGAATTAGCCGGAGCGGTCGGAGCAGTCACACCCGGCGGCAAATTCGGCGAGGGCGTTGGCGCGTCTGATCGCGGCGCCGCCTGATCGAGGGCCGGGGGTTGGGGGCTCCGTTCCTTGTTCCATGCGTCGAACAACAGGAACACGGAAACGGCGAACACCATTGCCGCAAATAAACGCAAACTGTCCATTAGAATTTTTTTATATCAAGGTACCGGATCCGCTCCGCCGGGATGCCACGGATGGCAGCGGAGGATTCGCCTTGTCGCCAACCAGCTCCCGCGAGCTGCTCCATATTTGCCAATAGCAGATTTCGCATACTCCGAACAAGTTGGGTAGAAGCGGCAGTTGTTGCCGGTCCACGGACTCAGGAGGAACTGGTAAAACCGGATGAAAACCAAGAGCGTTGGCCGCATCAACAAGTTTCCCGCATTAGCCTTTCCAGTTCATCACGGGCCGCGGGCAGATCCGGCCTTCCTGCGGACTGGCGGACTCTAACTACGACATCGACCGGTCCAAGCTGATCACGCAACTGTCGGAATACTTCTCGAACGGTGCGTTTCATGAGGGAGCGGGCGACCGCACGCGGGGCAGTTTGCCTGCCTATGACTATTCCCAGGCGGGCCCGTTCCCCGGGCGCCTGATTCCTGATCAAAACGACAAAAAATTTGCCCTGCCGCCTCGCCGCAAACGCACCGGTAAACTGCGCCCTGCCGCACAACCTCGCTTTTCGAGGCAGCCGGGAGCGTGCGAGCTTCAGACTGCCAGACGTGCCCGTCCTTTGGCCCGACGGGCATTGATCACAGCCCGTCCACCGCGGGTTTTCATGCGCTCAAGGAAACCATGCGTGCGTGCACGCCGGGTCTTAGAGGGTTGGTAAGTGCGCTTCATAATTCTTCACTCCAGTGACTGGCGGAAAAAGCGCGGTATTACACGGGTTTTCGCATGGGGTTGTCAACCTTGGCGAAGCGTTGGTGGTGTCTCAGTTTGAATTTTAGCCCTGATGCGCCTATCCAACTGGCCAAGTACAATGTTTCCATGGCCAAAAACCCTAAGCGTCCGCGGGACACAAACCAACTAGCCAAGCTACTTACAGGCTTAGCTACTGGGACTATAGCGGAAACCACGTTGAAAAAACCCGAGAGAAAGAAACGGCCCAAAAAACGAACTAGATAGAAATAGCGTTTACTGCCTGCCGACGAATGAATTGTCCCAGGAGGGGAACAGCGAACGAATATTTTCCATACCGATTTCGGTAAACCAAGCCTGCGTCAATTAACGAGTTCAGCATTTGATTAACATGACTGCTGCTAAACGGCTTTCCTTGTTTAGCCTTCGAACCCAGAACTATTTCCTGGACGGTAAATTCCGCATCACAGTTAGGTAATTCAGCAACAATAAACAGTAAATCCCTCTCGCGATCTGTGGCTCTGGCCCATCTACCAGCGAAAAAATCAGAATCTAGCTTTCTAACAAGTTCATCTACGGGCACCGTGACTTTTGGATTTTGAGTCCAAATGTCATATACCTCCTTGCAAATGAATTGAATAAAGTACGGATAGCCACCGGAGATCGTAAAGATAGTTTTTACGGAGGCATCATTGAAAGAAATCGGACATCCTGATTTCATTATCGGAACTTGAATCGCATCTTTGCTATCAGATTCGCTCAATT
>DATFUO010000253.1:0-9968 GCA_035260785.1 Burkholderiales bacterium | reverse complement strand
GGCCTGAGTTCGACCGTGGCTATTACGTGGATCATGTTTTTTCCCGTCATTTAAAAAAAATAAAGATCTACTGCTTCAAGAAGCGCTCACCGCAGAGGACGCGGAGGACGCGGAGGAAAAACAGGGGCGAGGAAAAATATGTGAAATTGAATTCGGGGTAGCTGACCTGTAGCGCCAATTTCACTGGATTGGATCAATGAACGCCACCTACACAACAATCTTTTCCTCCCGCCTTTCCTCTGCGTCCTCCGCGTCCTCTGCGGTGCGTGCGTGTCTTTAGTGCCCCAGCGTGACGACGATCAGGCCAAGCGTGAGCAAGGCGATGCCGATCAGTTCTCGGCGCTCGAGTTGTTCGCGGAATACGCGCCGCGACACGACGTAACTGAACAGCAATTCGGTCAGGCCGAGCGTGCGTACGTGCGCGACCGGCTCGATCGCTATGGCCGTGAACCAGCCGGCCGAAGCGGCGGCGCCCATGAATCCGGCGAACAGCGATGCGCGCCACGCGCGCAGCACGCGGACGACCACGTCGCGTTTGCGCCATAGCAGCCAGCCGCCGAGCAGCAGCGTTTGCACGCACTGCGCGATCAGCAGTGTGCTGGCCGCGGCCATCAGGAACGGCGTGCCGTGCAGCGCGAGCGCGGCGCCGCGGAATCCCACAGCGGAAAGCGCGAAGCCGGTGCCGGAAGCGAGCCCGAACAAGGCCAGGCGCGAAGTCCAGCCGGTCAGCAGTGCGCGCCAGGGGCGCTCGCGGTCGGCGGGCGCCAGCATGAGCACGCCCGCCGTTCCCAGTGCAATGGCGATTGCCACGACCGGGCTGACCGTGTCGCCGAGGAAAACGAAGCCGAAGACCGCCACCTGGATGATCTCGCTCTTGGAGTAAGCGACGCCGAGCGTGAAATTGCGTTCGGCCATGACCCGCAGCAACAGCGCGGTCGCCGCGATCTGGCTGACCGCGCCCAGAACGACCCAGCCCAGGAAAGACAGATTGCCGGCCGGCAAATCGTATTGGCCGCCGACATGCACGGCGAACAGCCACAACGCGGCGAACGGCAGGCCGTACAGAAAACGCACCAGGGTTGCGCCCAGCGTCCCCAGTTCGCCGGTCAACTGGCGCTGGGCGACGTTGCGCAATGTCTGCGCGAACGCCGCCCAGATTGTGACCGGAATCCACAGCCAGACGGGATAGGCCAAGCCGGTGCGTCAGCCGCGGCCCACGAACGGCATCTTGGTGGCCATGATCGTCATGAACTGGACGTTGACGTCCAGGGGTTGTTGCGCCATGTAGAGCACGGCTTCGCCGACACGGTTCACGTCGATCGTCGGCTCGATCTTGATTTCGAGGTTGGCCTGCGGCACGCCCTTGGTCATTTTCGCGGCCATCTCGGTCAACGCATTGCCGATGTCGATCTGCGAACAGGCGATGTCGTATTTGCGCCCATCGAGCGATGCGGATTTCGTCAGGCCGGTCACGCCGTGCTTGGTCGACGTGTAGGGCATCGAATTCGGGCGCGGCGTATGCGCCGAGATCGAACCGTTGTTGATGATGCGGCCGCCGCGTGGATCCTGGTCCTTCATGGTCCGGAATGCTTCCTGGATGCACAGGAACATGCCGGTCAGGTTGATGTCGACCACGTTCTTCCACTGCTCGAAGGTCAGGTCCTCGAGCGGGACGCCCGGCGCGTTGACGCCGGCATTGTTGAACAACACATCGACCCTGCCGAAGGAAGACTTCGCTTTCGCGAACAACGCTTTTACCGATTGCGGATCGCTCACATCGGTCTGCACCGCGAGGGCACGCGATTCCGCGCCGGATTCCTTTGCCGCCTGTTCCAGCACGTCCTTGCGGCGTCCCGCCAGCGCCACGCTGTATCCCGCTTTCAGAAACGCCAGGGTTGCCGCCTTGCCTACGCCGCTGCCGGCGCCGGTAACGATCGCGACCTTGTTTGGTGTTGCCATTGTCCGCTCTCCTCGAATTGTTCTGATTGGGTACCGGCGGGCTGCGAACCACCTGCCGGGAGGGAAGATGATACCGCACGCGACCCGCCCGGTCGTGCGCGCGGCTTCGGATGGGGGCTTGGGCCGCGCGTTTTCAGGAGATTCGAGGACGTGGCGGCGAAGACAACCCGGCGCGGCATGGCCTTGCACGCGGTACTGAATCTTGCCCTTGGCGGACTGGCTGATGTTGACGAGCGAAGAGACCATTTCGTGGAAAGACGAAACGTCCGGAGGTCCGGGCCGGCGCCCGGGTTCGCTGCGAGTGGCCGGAGGACAACGTGTTCGGCGCGCGACGCCCGCAAAGTAAACGACCGCGCCGACAGGGGACGACGGCGCGGTCATTCGGTACTGCTCTCAGCCGATGCCAACCTAGCACGGCACCCTTACGCCACTCTTACTCGGGATGGCGTCATTACGGTTACGAATCGATTACGGAATTGCGCTCGTTTCTGCGGCGGTGCGTGGTCGGGGGGGCTGCGTGTAAACTTCGCCCTTGAATTCATTGCGGAGTCACGTCATGCCGGCCATGCCGTTCCACCTTGCCTTTCCGGTCACCAACCTGGAGGAGGCGCGCGCCTTCTACGGCGGATTGCTGGGCTGTCCGGAGGGGCGCTCATCGCCCGACTGGGTCGACTTCGATTTTTACGGCCACCAGATCGTCGCCCACCTGTCGCCGGATGCCGGCCATCGCGATACCAACCTGGTCGACGGCGACAATGTGCCGGTGCGCCACTTCGGCGTCGTATTGCCTATGGATGCCTGGCAACAGCTGGCGGACAAGCTCACCGCGGCGCAGATCGATTTTGTCATCGAGCCGCATATCCGCTTCAAGGGTCAGCCGGGCGAGCAGGCGACGATGTTTTTCCTTGATCCGTGCGGCAACGCGATCGAGTTCAAGGCCTTCGAAAATCCGGCCATGCTGTTCGCGAAATGACTGTTACGAGGCCAGCAGTTTTTTGATCTCGGAGTCGACGAACTGCGTGTCCGCCGCGTTCAGGCCGTTGCCGGCCTGATGTCCCCAGATCGACGGGATGACGCGGAAGCGCGCGCCGGGAATGAGAGCGGCTTCCGCCTCGATATCATCCGGCGTGAAATAAAGGTCGGTCTGCCCGGCCATCACCGTGGCCTTCGCCCTGATCGCGCCCAACGCGCGTTCGAGACTGCCATCGAATCCAGGTGTTGCGCCCGCGTCGTTGAGTTGCCAGGTGCGCAGCATGGACAAGAGGTTGTTCGCATCGCGGCGCAGAAAGCGCTTTTCCCAGAATCCGACCAGAAATTCCTCCAGTGAACTGAACCCCATCTGCCGATAGAGCGCCTGTTTGTAATAGGGCTGCGAAAATCCCCAGCCCGCGTAGACGCGCGCGAACGCGCGAATCCCGGCGGAGGGCGGGCTGTCATAGTTGCCCTGCATCCAGGCCGCGTCGAGGCGCAGCGTTGCACGCAAGCCTTCAAGGAAAACGGCGTTGTGCGGCGTGGTTTTCGCCGTCCCGCAAAACGGCGCGATGCGCTCGACCCGGTCCGGATGGCTCACGGCCCACTGCAAGGTCTGTTGGGCGCCCATGGACCAGCCCACCACCAGTGCGATATTGCGGATGCCGAATTTCTTCGTGACAAGCCGGTGCTGTGCCGCTACGTTGTCCTGGTTGGTGATGACCGGAAAGCGGGAGCGATCCTGTGGCGCCGCCGCGTTGCTCGGCGACGACGACAGGCCGTTGCCGAGTTGATCGAGCACGATGATGAAATATCTGTCCGGGTCCAGCGCCTTGCCCGGCCCGATCAGCCATTCGATGTCGCCGTGTTGCGCGGCGTAAGGCGTGGGATAGAGGACGACGTTGCTTTTATCGGCGGCGAGCCGGCCGTGCGTTTTGCAGGCGATTTTGGCCCCTTGCAGCGTTTCGCCGGATTGCAGAACCAGGTCGCCAAGGTCGAATACGCTTTCGACGGCGTTCGATGATTCGGCGGCACCAGCCAGTTCGGAAAATGGGGCGACCAGCCCGCTGACGCCCGCGGCCACAGAGGCGCGCAAAAAATCGCGGCGGGCGGAGCGGAAATTGCGTCGTCCAGGTGGATTGTCTTCGCAGTCAAACGCAGTCAATGCATCGGCCATATTCACGGGTATCCCTTCGAATTGTTCCAGCATGGCAACCTTACACTGTCCGCTTCATTGTCAGGCTTGCCTTGCGAGGGCATGCACCGTCGCCGTGCGCAGATCCGGGGCTTTGTGCGCTGGTGGTGCATGAACTTCGCCCGCCCTGGCCGGACGGTTTCGGCGTTGCGCCGAAAACCGGTTGCCGGCGCGGATTTCGCCATGGGCGACAATAATCGGAATCCGGCGCACGGCATCGATGTTCGCGCATGCTTTTTGCGGCAGACCAGGGCTAACGAGGAGAAAAAATGAAAGCCGGCGTCACCAAAATCGGAGCAGCAGTCGCAATCGCAGAGGATCAGTCGGTACCGGCAAAGGAGACGCTGAAGCGGGAATTTCTCGACAGCCTGTTCTACATGCAGGGAAAATTCCCCGCGCTCGCCACCCGGCGCGACTACTACATGGCGCTCGCCTACATGGTGCGCGACCAGTTGCTGCATCGCTGGGTCAGCACTGCGGAAGCCTACACGCGGCAGCAATCGCGCACGGTCGCCTATCTGTCCGCCGAATTTCTGATGGGGCCGCACCTGGGCAACAACCTGGTCAATCTCGGCATTTACGGGCAGGTCGAGCAGGCGATCGCCGAATTGGGGCTCGACCTCGGCGAATTGTTGCAGCAGGAAGAGGAACCCGGACTGGGCAATGGCGGCCTGGGCAGGTTGGCGGCGTGCTTCCTAGATTCCATGGCCACGCTCGAGATTCCGGCGATGGGCTATGGCATCCGCTACGAGTTCGGCATCTTCGAGCAGGAAATCGTCGACGGCAGCCAGGTGGAAAAGACCGACAAGTGGTTGCGTTTTGGCACGCCCTGGGACATTGCGCGGCCGGAGTGGGCGGTGGAGGTGAGGCTCGGCGGGCGCACCGAATCTTACTCCGACGAACAAGGCCGGTTCCGCTCGCGCTGGCTACCGGCGCAGACCGTGATCGGCATTCCGTACGACACGCCCATCCTCGGCTATCACACCAATACCGCCAACACGCTGCGGCTGTGGCGCGCCGAAGCGCCGGAGTCATTTGATTTCGCGGTGTTCAACCGCGGCGACTATTACGGCGCGGTCGACCGCAAGATCGTTTCGGAAAACATCACCAAGGTGCTTTATCCGAACGACGAAGCCGTCAAGGGCAAGGAGCTGCGCCTCGAACAGCAGTATTTCTTCGTCTCCTGCTCGCTGCAGGACATGCTGCGCATCATGCGCGGACAGAAGATCCCACTGGAGCGCTTCAGTGAAAAATTCGCGGTGCAGTTGAACGACACGCATCCGGCCGTCGCTGTCGCGGAACTCATGCGCCTGCTGGTGGATGAAAACGGCATGGAATGGAACCAGGCCTGGACCGTGACCCGGAAGACCTTTGCGTACACCAACCACACGCTGTTGCCGGAGGCGCTGGAGCGCTGGCCGCTCGGATTGTTCGGAAAGCTGTTGCCGCGTCATCTCGAGATCATCTTTGAGATCAATGCACGCTTTCTGGACGAAGCCCGCATCTGTTTCCTGGGCGACGACGCGCGCATCGCGCGGTTGTCCCTGATCGACGAAAGCGGCGATCGATACGTGCGCATGGCGAATCTCGCCTGCGTCGGCAGTCATGCCATAAACGGCGTGGCGGACCTGCATTCCGAATTGCTCAAACAGGACGTGCTGGCCGACTTCCATGCGCTCTGGCCGGAAAAATTCAGCAACAAGACCAACGGCGTCACGCCACGCCGCTGGATGGCGCTGTCCAACCCGAAGCTTGCGCAACTGATCACCGACGCAATCGGCGAAAACTGGGTCAAGAACCTCGACGAATTGCGCAGGCTCGAGCGCCTCGCCGGGGACGGCGCATTCCAGGCCGCCTGGCGCGAAATCAAGCACGACAACAAGCGCCAGTTTGCCGCGCTGGTGCAGGGAAAAACCGGCGTCCTGATCGACCCGGATTCGATGTTCGACGTGCAGGTCAAGCGCATTCACGAATACAAGCGCCAGCACCTGAATGTCCTGAACGTCATTGCCCATTACCTGAAACTGAAGACCGGCCGCGCCGGCGACGAACCGCCGCGCACGTTCGTCTTCGGCGGCAAGGCGGCACCCGGCTACTTCATGGCCAAGCTGATCATCCGGTTCATCAACGCGGTGGGAGACGTGCTCAATCGCGATCCGGCTGTGCGGGACCGCATGCGCGTGGTGTTCCTGCCGAACTTCAACGTCAGCAGCGGGCAGCGCGTCTATCCGGCTGCGGACCTGTCGGAGCAGATTTCCACGGCCGGCAAGGAAGCCTCCGGCACCGGCAACATGAAATTCCAGATGAACGGCGCGCTTACCATCGGCACGCTCGATGGCGCCAACATCGAGATCCGCGAAGAAGTGGGTGCGGAAAACTTTTTCCTGTTCGGACTGACCACGCCGGAAGTTGCCGAGGTCTGGGCCGGCGGTTACCGCCCGTCGGAGCGCTACGAGGCCGATGCCGAATTGCGCGAAGTCATCGACCTGATCCGCAACGGATTCTTCTCGCGCGGCGACGTGGAACTGTTTCGTCCGCTGGTGGACAATCTGCTGCTGCACGATCCCTATCTCGTGCTGGCGGATTTCCGCTCCTATGTCGACTGCCAGCGCGAAGCGGGACTTGCCTACGCCGACCGCGAACGCTGGACGCAGATGTCCATCCTGAACACGGCGCGTTCCGGAAAATTCTCTTCCGACCGCACCGTCCGCGAATACTGCGAGCAGATCTGGCATGCCAAACAGGTGCCGATCAAGATGCTCTCGCGCGACGACGTGAAGGGAAAATTCCTCCAATAGTTTCTTGCTTCCAGCCTCGCTCTCACCGCAGAGGACGCAGAGGAAAACAAGTACGAGGAAAAAAGGGATAAAAAGCGGCGTAGTTGTTCACGCACCCGTAACGCCAAATTTTGCCGCGATGTAACTTCAGCATCCAAACATTTCCTGTACGACTTTTTCCCTCCCGTTTTTCCTCCGCGTCCTCCGCGCCCTCTGCGGTGAGAGCGAGATAGTCGTTAGGCTTTAATCTGGTCTGAAGCGGCGAAGGCTTCCTTGAGCGATGCGATGCCGAAGCCGGGCTTCTTCGCGGCGTCGAGGATGACTTTTTCCTTGCGCGCCATGAGGTCGATCGCAGCCGGCAGCTTGTCCAGCACGTCGCGGGGAATGACGATCGCGCCATGGCGGTCGGCGTGCACGATGTCGCCGTCGGTCACTGCCATGCCGAGCACTTCCACGGGCTTGCCGATTTCGACGACCTGCACCCAGGCGTGGCTTGGAGAAAGCGTTGCGGCGAAACACTGGAACTGCGGTTGCATCGCATCGAGGTCGCGCATCGAGCCGTTGGTCAGCGCGCCCACGCAGCCCAGCCCCCAGTGTACGTGGGTGTTGACCTCGCCCCAGAACGCGCCGAGTCCGGGCAGGCTGTCGATGTCCTGTACGACAGCGATGGTCGGCTGTTCCCCCTGCGCCACATGTTCGTAATAGGCGATCTGGTTCTTTCTGCGCACCGCGGGATCGTAAGGCGTGGAGCAACGGATGGCGGCTGTTCTGGCGAATCCGACGATCGCCGGCAGCTTCGCAAATGCGGCGAGATAGGTCTGCCGCGTAAAACCGCTGGTGGAGCGTTTCCCCTGCGCGATCTCCAATGCATTGGCGATGGTGGGCGTGTCGAACTGGCGCAGATGGGCGAAAAGGGATGGGGTGTCCATTCGGATCGGGACCTATAGGAAACGGGCTATTCGGAGCCGCCAGTTTATTACAAACAGATTGGTTTATAGTGCGGGCAGCGGAATTGCCGCCCACACGATCCGATGCCGCCAGATCGACTTCACGCTCCTCACCTTGGGGCGGCACCATGTGGATGGCCAACGGTATTGTCGTCAAGCGCGGAGGCCCAATGCCGCACCTCAATAATTATGTGATCGGCGAGATCCTGATCCCGGTCGTTTTCCTGTTTTTTCTGGTTTCCGGTGTTTTCGGCATCGCCTTCGGGATCGGACTGATCGTGGCGCGGGACCGGGTGATCCGGCTGTTCGGCTTGATGAACCGCTGGGTTTCGGTGCGGAAAAATCTCGAACCGCTGGAGGCGCAGCACTATATCGAACCGTTCGTGCACAAGTACCGGCGCTGGTTCAGTGCGGTGTTCATCATCGGCGGGACGTTCTCGATAGTCATGCTGGCGGCAAAAGTCGATGCCGTTGCCGTCACGTCCGTTTTCGGTTCCCGGCGCTTTTCCGTCATTGGACCCCTCGTCGTCCAAAGCCTTGCCACGTTCCTGATCATCGGCGGCGTGCTGGCGATTGGCGTCGGCATCATCCTCGGATTTTTTCCGCGCGCGCTCAGGGCGCTCGAAATGCGCACCGACCGCTGGTATTCGTCGCGGCAGTTCGCCAAGGGCAGCGATGAGATGCACATGCCGCTCGATCGCTGGTTCGAAGCCTCCCCGCGCGCCGCCGGCTGGATCCTGGCTGCAGCGGCTTTGATCCTCTGCGCCAGTTCGGCGGTCGTTCTGCACCGCCACTTCTGATTTCGATCTGTACGGCAGGGGCGTTTGACAGGGCCCGGGCGCTCAATAAGATCGCGGCAGGCCGAGCACCTTTTCGGCGATGAAGCAGAGGATCAGTTGCGGGCTGACCGGAGCCAACCGCGGGATCATCGCTTCGCGCAGGTAGCGTTCGATGTGGTACTCCTTCGCATAGCCCATGCCGCCGTGCGTCAGAAGGGCCTGCTCGCAGGCCCGATAGCAGGCTTCCGCAGCAAGGTACTTCGCCGCGTTCGATTCCGCTCCGCACGCTTCGCCGCGGTCATACAGCGACGCGGCCTTGAACATCATCAGATCCGCCGCCTCCAGTTCCATCCAGCAGCGCGCGAGCGGATGCTGGATGGCCTGGTTCTGGCCGATCGGCCGATCGAACACCACGCGCTCCTTCGCGTAGCCGACCGCGCGGCGCAGTGCGGCGCGGCCCAGCCCGATCGCCTCGGCCGCGATCAGGATGCGCTCGGGATTCAGCCCGTGCAGGATGCAGTCGAAACCCTTGCCTTCTTCGCCGATGCGATCGGACCCCGGGACCGGCAGGTCTTCGATGAATAGCAGGTTCGAGTCCACCGCCTTGCGCCCCATCT
Organism: Burkholderiales bacterium; assembly: GCA_035260785.1. Lineage (GTDB taxonomy): Bacteria > Pseudomonadota > Gammaproteobacteria > Burkholderiales > JACQAP01 > JACQAP01. Next base: position 725 of record DATFUO010000253.1, on the reverse strand, counting down.
TGTCGATCTCGCGGGCTTCGACGAAGCGCCGGTCCAGGTCGGTATAGAACAGTGACAGGCCGTCGGTCGGCTTCACGCCGGCGGCGCCGGTGCGCGCCAGCACCAGCATCTTGTCGGCGACCTGCGCGGTTGAAATCCAGATCTTCTGCCCGCGCAGAATATAGCGCTTGCCGTCGAGGCGCGCGGTGGTTGCGATCTTTGCTGTGTTGAGTCCTGCGTCCGGTTCCGTTACGGCAAAGCAGGCTTTCTGCTCGCCGCGGATCAGCGCCGGCAGCCAGCGGCTCTTCTGCTGTGCGGTCCCGAATACCACGACGGGATTGAGGCCGAAGATGTTCATGTGCACGGCCGATGCGCCGGAAAATCCGGCACCCGATTCGCTGATGGCCTGCATCATCAGTGCGGCTTCGGTGATGCCCAGTCCGGCGCCGCCGTATTGCCGCGGCATCGCGATGCCGAGCCAGCCGGCTTCGGCTACCGCACGGTAGAAGTCCTCCGGAAAGCCGCCATCGCGGTCGCGCTCGAGCCAGTACTGCGCGTCGAATTGCCCACACAGTTTGGCGATCGCTTCCCTTATCGCCAGTTGCTCCGAGGTAAATGAAAAATCCATCGAGGTGGCGGCTAATGGACTGTGAACAGGAACTGCTTCCAATCCAAAGGCTCACCACGAAGGCACGAAGGACACAAAGGAACACGAAGAAATGCGGAATCACATAACAGGTTCTCTT
>DATFUO010000252.1:0-2343 GCA_035260785.1 Burkholderiales bacterium | reverse complement strand
CCGCCTGATCCGGCGGCGGATCGCCGTTGCCGTTGAATTCAGCCAGACGTCGGTCGCGAGTTACCATCTGCGGTTCTCCTGACGAAACGGTCGGTTCCACGACCAATGCGGTGCTGTGCGCGCCGCTAAACCTCAACGCGGGAATGAGGTTTCGGTATGTCATCCTTCAGCGCATGGACGGCGTGTTGCCCGGAATGGATCAGCACACCCAGACGCGGGGCGTAGCATACCCTATCCGCGCGTCATGGTTGGGCTCGTCCCAGCCATCCACGTCTTGTATCTTGGAAGAAAGACGTGGATGCCCGGTACGAGGCCTGGCATGACGAACTCTAACGCGATGCGTGGCTCGAACTTGAAGTCGCATCGAACGAGGCTTTGATGATCATCAAGACGGTTGCGGCGATGGCTTTGCTCCTGCCGCCTTGCCTGCTGGAATCCGGCCACGCACTGGCGCAGGACGTGCCCGGCATTGAAATCTGCACCGTCGAGAAGACCATGGAACGGCGCACCAGCTGTCTGCAGAGCAACGTGAACTTCCTGCAGAAGACCATTACAAAACTCGCGATCGACAATCAGCAGAAGCTCGATGCCGCCAACCGGCAGATCGAGGGTCTGAAAACCGCCGTAGCCGGTTTGCAAAAGACGCTGGATGATCTGCAGGCCGCGCAGAAGAGCCCGAAAGACGCGGCGCCACCGCAATCGCCGCCGTCACCTGCGTCGTCCGCCAAGGACGTCGCGAAGTAGTGCAAAGAATCTCCGCGGGTCGTCAGCCGGGAGAGCACTCGCGGTCAAGCGACGGCTTTGAGCGGCGGCCATAATCGGGACGCTTCAAATGAGGACCATCAGATGAATCCGGCCCAGAAAGCGCTCTGGTTTATCGAAAGCCATCTGGCCAGTGAACTCACGCTCGACGAGGTCGCGGCGATCGGTGGCGTCTCGCGCTACCATATGGTGCGCGCCTTCGCCGCTGCGACGGGAATGTCGGTCATGCGCTACGTCCGCGCCCGCCGTCTCAGCGAGGCGGCGCGGGCGCTGGCCGGCGGCGCCCCCGATATCCTGCGCGTCGCGCTGGATGCAGATTATGGCTCTCATGAAGCATTCACCCGCGCCTTCCGCGAGCATTTCGGGATCACTCCCGACGCGGTTCGCGCGCAACGTCGTCTCGACACCCTCAAGCTTCAGGGACCGATCACCATGGACTCCACGCTCATCGACAATCTTGCACCGCCGCGCTTTGAAACCGGCAAGCCGCTCCTCGTTGCAGGCATCGGCGAACGCTACAGCTGCGAAACCAATGCCGGCATTCCCGGCCAGTGGCAGCGCTTTCACGAGCACTCCCATGAGATCCCCGGCCGGGTCGGCCAGGTGGCTTACGGCGTCTGCTGTAACGGCGATGACGCTGGTAATTTCGACTATATCGCCGGCGTCGAAGTGTCCGACTTCTCCGACCTGCCGCGCGAATTCAGCCGGGTTCGCATTCCAGAAACGCGCTACGCGATTTTTTCGCACCGCGAGCACGTCTCTACCATTCGCCGCACCGTGAACACGATCTGGAATCACTGGCTGCCGGCGTCCGGCCTTGTGGTGGCCGATGCGCCGAATTTTGAGCGCTACGACGCGACATTCGATCCGCTGACCGGAAACGGCGGCTTTGAAATCTAGATACCGGTCAAGGGGTAGAGTCGTTTCGACTGATTCAGCCTTCGTCATTCCGGGATGCGCCTCTAGTCGGCGACAGCCGACTAGAGGCGCAGGCCCGGAATCCATATTCCCGGTGGTGGTTATGAATTCCGGGCTCGCGCAAGAGCGCGCCCCGGAATGACGGCTGGGACACTTCCTTGGCAATCGAGGTCGACTTTGCCATAACATCGCGCAGCGAAATTGCTGCGCGTGCGGAAACCGAATCCGCCTGCACCAAAGCCGGGAGGGATTCATGTCCAGTATCCGCGTCCTCGCCACCGAACTTGCGTTTCCCGAAGGGCCGGTGGTGATGCCGGACGGCTCGGTGATCCTGGTCGAGATCAGGGCGCAGCAGCTGACTCGGGTATGGCCGGATGGCCTCAAGGAGGTGGTCGCGAAAATTCCCGGCGGCCCCAATGGCGCCGCGATCGGGCCGGACAGCAAATGCTACATCTGCAACAATGGCGGTTTTGGCTGGATACCCTCGCGCGGCACGATGATGCCGGGCGCGCCGGCGCCCCATGAATATATCGGTGGTTCATTGCAGCGCGTCGATCTTGCCACCGGCAAGGTGGAAACCCTGTTCGACAGATGCGGCGAGCATCCCCTGAAGGGGCCGAACGATCTGGTGTTCGACAGGCAGGGCGGACTCTGGTTCACCGA
>DATFUO010000251.1:0-12741 GCA_035260785.1 Burkholderiales bacterium | reverse complement strand
CGCGTTGCGCAAGCAACTCGCGATCCATTATTTCCTTGCCGGCGCCGCCGAGGATCAGTGGCAGTTTCACTTCCGCCGCGACCGCATCGAGATCGGCTTTCGACTTCACGCCAACGAGGAAAATCGCATCCACGCCGGTTGCCGCATAGGCCTTGGCGCGGACGATGGCGTCTTCGATGGAAGTCATCGAAGGCGCGCTGGTTCGTCCGGCGATTACCAATCCCGGATCCTGGCGCGCGGCGACAGCGGCGCGCATCTTGCCCACGCCTTCCTCGATGGAAATCAGACGCGGTTTGCCGCCACCATGGGGAGCGGGCAGGTCCGTATCTTCGATGGACAGCGCGGCCACGCCCGCCGTCTCGAGTTCTTCGACGGTGCGCATGACGTTCAGCGCGTTGCCGTAGCCGTGATCCGCGTCGCACAGGAGCGGCAGGTTTGCCGCGCGGCAGATTCTATGCGCCTGCGCCGCGAATTCGGTCAACGTGAGAACAATCAGATCCGGCGCTCCGAGCACTGTCATCGAGGCCACGGAGCCGGCAAACATCCCGACTTCAAAGCCCAGATCCTCGGCGATGCGCGCGGAGATGGGGTCGAACACCGATCCGGGATAGACGCAATTGTTTCCGGAAAGGACTGAACGGAAACGCTCCCGGCGTGCTTGCCAACGCGACATGAAGGAATTCCTCCTCTTTTCAGTCTATAAACTGTCCCTGAACGCAACCATGCGAGTGCGCATTGCTGCATCGGGCAAATGCCCGATGCCTGCCATCATGTTGTGGTTCCGGCCGCTACGCTTAACCTGATCGAGACGATCAGGTTAGCCTTTACCGCAACAGGATGGCAGAGCGCTACGGCGCCGGCAATGCGCTATAGGTCGTTCATGAACGCAATCATGCGGGTGCGCATTGCTGCATCGGGCAAATGCCCGATGCCTGCCATCATGTTGTCAACCAGGTGCTGCGGTTTCCCGGTGGCGGGAATCACACAAGTTACCGCAGGATGACTGAGGATGTACTTCAGGAAAAACTGGCCCCAGGATTTGCAGTCGAACTCCCCTGCCCATGCCGGCACGTCCTTGCCGCGCACGCGCAAAAACAGGCTCGCCTGGGCGAACGGTCTATTGACGATCACGGCGACGCCGGCATCCTGCGCGAACGGCAGAATGCGCTCCTCGGCTTCGCGCTCGGCGATGGAGTAATTGAATTGCACGAAGTCGAAATCCTTCGTTCTCATCAGGCGTTCAAGCTCGGCGTAGGCGCCCGAGTGGTAATGCGTGATGCCGATGTAGCGGATGCGTCCGGCCGCTTTCCATTGCTTCAAGGTGGCCAGATGGGTTTTCCAGTCGAGCAGGTTGTGGATCTGCATGAGGTCCATGCGCGGGACTTTCATGCGCCGCAGCGATTCCTCCATCTGGCGGATGCCGGCTTCGCGTCCGCTGGTCCAGACCTTGGTCGCCATGACCAGCTGTCCGGTTATGCCCAGTTCCGTGGCGAGGTCGCCGACCACGGATTCCGACGGCCCGTACATCGGCGAGCTGTCGATCAGCTTGCCGCCTTGTTGCACGAACAGGCGCAGCACGTCCTTCAAGGTGTCCCGCTCCGAAGAGCCACCGCCTACGTCGAAACTCTGGTAGGTGCCGAGGCCGACGACGGGGAGCATCTCGCCGCTCGCTGGGATGGGCCGCACCGCCATCGCCTGGGTTTCAGCGGACGACCGGTGCGCCATCGCTGCCGATATTCCGGATGCCGCCAGCGCCTTCAGCACCAGGCGCCGCAGTGGGTTGCGTGGAGCGTTCATCACTTCTCCTCATGGATTTGCTCCTGTTACGTAATTCATCCTGGCTGCGTCCGAGTAGCCAGCCTGTGCCCGCCCAGATCAAGGCGATCGGCACGCCGACGAATGCGATTCCCGCGAATCCCAGGCCCAATATCCTCAAGCCTTCGAACAGCCAGCCGCTCGCCGCATCGCCGCCGCGGAAGATGACGGTGTCGATGAAGTTCTTCGCCTTGTATTTTTCTTCCCGGCTCAATACCGTGAACAGGATCTCGCGCGCCGGGCGCGCAATCGCGTATTCGCCGGCGCGCCTGAATACCTGGAATACGACGAGTACCGTGAGCGTTGGCATCAATCCGATGAGGAAAAATCCCGCGACTGCCGCGATCGGCAACAGCATAAGCGCAAGGCCGATACCGAAACGGTTAATCAGCCGATTGACGACGAACACCTGGCAGAACAGGGTCAGCACATTGACCGCGAAATCTATTTTCGCGAACAGCGCCGTGCGTTCGCCGGAAGAGGGGACATCGACCGCGACGATATTGGCCTGATGGAAATAGACGAAAGTGCCGAGCAGGGTGCCCAGCATGACGTACACGCAGATGCCGATCAGGTAAGGCGACTTCAGCACGAGCGCGATGCCGCCAAAGATGCTGCCGCCGATCGCGTCCGCCGGGTTGCGCATCGATGATGGGGGGTCGGACTGGTTGCGATCCGTCCATGCCGTCAGGCGATAGATGCAAAGGACGGCTGCGAAAAGCATGAGGGCGGAAACCGGCAACAGATTCGCAGGGCCGATTGCCGGCGCCAGCGTTGCCGTGATGACCGGCCCGACAAGCGCGCCGATCGTGCCTCCCGCCGAAATGAAGCCGTACAGCCGGCGCGCCTGTTCGTTGCGAAACAGGTCCGCCATGAAACTCCAGAATACCGACACCACGAACAGGTTGAATACGCTGACCCAGATGAAAAATGCCTGTGCGGTGCGCGCCGGCGCGAGGCCCGATTCCAGAACCGCATGGAACAGCAACAGGTTCGCGGCGAAGAACAGATAAATCATCGGCAGCAGTTTGCGGCGGGGAAACCGCGACGAAACCCAGCCAAACAGCGGCACCGTTGTAAGCATGGCGAGAAAGGTTCCGGTGAACAGCCACGGCAGGTTGGCGACGCCACCCTGGATGCCCATTTCGTCGCGGACCGGCCTGAGCACGTAATAGCTGCATAACAGGCAGAAAAAATACGAGAACGACCACAGCATCGCCGCGATTTCGTTCCGGCGAACCGGTACCAGGCGGTACAAGAGCGGATAGGCGGGGGCGGCGTTCATTGGCTACCGCATTGTAGTCATCTTGTGCGCGCCGTCGGCGCGCAAACGCGGGGGGCTTGCGGGCCAGGGAAATCCGGGGCCGCCCCATATTTTTCGCGTATCATGCGCGCGTGCTGAGGGTTATGCGCTTGAAATCATTGCATTGCGGCGCGGACCCGGGTGCAAAGGTCCGGTGTTGGTGCGGCCCGACGCGGATCAATTGTTACTCTCGCAGCGGGACGTTGCCGTTTTCGCGGCGCTACAGGGGAACCAGGCGGCAATAACGTGCCGCTCAATCATTCGGGCCCAAACCATGCCGGTTTCCCTCCAGGATGTTCGCGATGCCGCGGTGGCCATTTCCGGCGCCGTTCTCGATACCGCATGTCTGCAGTCGCGCACGCTTTCCGATATTGCCGGCGCTCAGATCTACCTCAAGTTCGAGAATCACCAATTCACGGCGTCGTTCAAGGAGCGCGGAGCGCTCAATAAACTGCTTTCGCTTGATGACGCCCGGCGCCATGCCGGCGTGATAGCAGTCTCGGCCGGCAACCATGCGCAAGGCGTCGCCTATCACGCTAAACGGCTTCAGATTCCCGCCGTCATCGTGATGCCGCGCTTCACGCCGAACGTGAAGGTCGAACAGACCCGCGCCTTCGGCGCGCAAATCATCCTGCATGGCGAGAATTTCGACGAAGCGAAGGCCCATGCGCTGCAAGTGATGTCGCAGCGGCGGCTTACGCTGGTGCATCCCTACGACGACGAAAAAATCATCGCCGGTCAAGGCACGATTGCGCTGGAAATGCTTGCCGCCCAACCGGACCTCGATGCGCTGATCGTGCCGGTCGGCGGGGGCGGCATGATCGCCGGCATGGCGAGCGCGGCAAAGGCGATGAAGCCCGACATAGAAATGATCGGCGTGGAGACCTTGCGGTTTGCCTCCATGTACTGCGCATTGAAGGGATCGAAACCCGAATTCGGCAGCAATACGATCGCAGACGGGATAGCGGTCAGGGAACCGGGAAAGCTGACGCTCGAGATCATCCGCAGCCGCGTCGACGACATCGTGCTGGTCGACGAAGGCGACATCGAAGAGGCGATGCTGTTGTTGCTGGAAATCGAAAAGACGGTCGTCGAAGGCGCCGGCGCGGCGGGGCTAGCGGGGTTGATGCGCAACTGCGGACGATTTTCCGGAAAGAAGGTAGGCGTGGTGCTTTCCGGCGGGAACATCGATCCACTCACGCTGGCCGACATCATCGAGCGCGGCATGGTCCGGGCCGGCCGCCTGACGCGGTTGCAGGTTCAGCTGCGCGATCTGCCCGGCTCTCTGGCAAAAGTTACCGCGGCTCTGGCCGAGGCCAACGCCAACATCGAGGAAGTCCACCATGAACGCGCCTTTACCCAACTGCCGGTACAGTCCGCCGTGGTGGATTTCGTGCTGCAGACGCGGGGACACGAACATGTGCGGCAGATCATCGTTGCGCTGGAAGCGGCGGGGTTCAAGGCGCGGCTGCACAACACCGATTAGGGACGAGGGGCGAGGGTTAAAGACCTAGAGATTTTCTCGCCCCTCTGGACGGGCGTCAGGCGCCAGCCAACGCTCTATCCAGAAACTCGAGCCGGTCCTGTCCCCAGAATAATTCTTCCTTGTAGACGTAGGTCGGCGCACCGAAGACCTGGCGCGCGATGGCTTCATCGGTGAAGGATTCGAGTTGCGCCGCAGTTTCCGGCGTATTCGCCTGCTTGAGCAGCGCACTGCTGTCCAGTCCCGCGCCGCGAATCGCAGCGATCACCTCGGCTTCATCCGCCATGTTCTTCTGTTCCGCCCAACACCCACGCATGAACGAGCCTGCAAGTTTCATCGCGTTGTCCACATCGCCGGTTGCGATGATCACGAGGGCCGCGAGCTTCGCGTCATAGGGAAAGAACCTCGGCTGGACGTTCATCGGCACCCCAAGATGCTTGCGCCAGCGTTCGAGCTCGACCAGGCGATAGGCCTGCCGCTGCGGGGGGCGCTTGGCAACCGGCAAGCCGCCCGACAACGGAAAAATGCGGCCGTAGTCGATCGGCTTCACCGCGATCGCGGCGCCATGTTTGCGGACGATTTCCTGGAAGCGCGCATGGCCGAGATAAGACCAGGGGGATACCGGGGAAAAGTAATAATCGATGGTCTTTGCCACGCGCAACTCCTCTTGCTATCGTTGTATATGCTGGAGGGAAAGTGGCGGGCAGTTTACCATCGACGCTCGCGTAAGCATTGCGGCTGCGGTGCAGCATGCCGACGCGGCCATCCGGCCGCCGGCGTGGAATCGGAACGGAGGAGAACAACAATGAATTGGTTGCGAGTGCTCGCGTGTTTGGCGGCGTCGCTGTTCGCGTGTTCGGTTCAGGCGCAGGAAATCATTTTGAAAGTGCACCATCCGCTGCCGCCGTCTTCGACCGCACACCAGAAAGTGCTGGAACCGTGGTGTGCGAAAATCACCGCCGAATCCAGAAACCGCATCAAGTGCCAGATCTATCCGTCGATGCAACTCGGCGGTTCCGTGCCGCAGCTCTACGATCAGGTCAAGGACGGCGTGGTGGACGTAATCTGGACGGTCGCGGGTTATTCGGCGGGGCGTTTTCCGCTGGTGGAAGTCTTCGAGCTGCCGTTCTTCATGAATGACGCCGAAGCCGCCAGCAAGGCGCTATGGGACTACGTGCAGCTGTACGATCCCGATGAATTCAAGGACGTCCACCCGATCGCATTTCATCTGCACGGCGGCGGTGTGTTCCACATGATCAGGAAGCCGATCGTGCATCGATCGGACTTGCGCGGCATGAAGGTGCGCGCGCCGACGCGCCAGACGACGAAGATGCTCGCGGCCCTCGGGGCCACGCCGGTCGGCATGCCGGTGCCGCAGGTTCCGGAAGCACTGCAGAAGGGCGTGATAGACGGCACGATCCTGCCCTACGAGGTGATGCCGGCGCTGAAGGTCGATGAGCTGACCAGGTATCACAGCGGTCCCGAAGCCTCGCAGCCGATGATCTACAACTCGGTGTTCATCATCGCGATGAACAAGGCCAGGTACGAGTCCCTGCCCGCCGACCTGAAGAAAGTCATCGACGCGAACAGCGGCATCGGCTTGTCCGCCCAGATCGGGCGCCTGTTCGCGGAAGTCGAGGTCGCCAACAAGCAGAAGATGACCGGCGGGATCATGAATGTCATCTCCAACGAGGAGATCGAGGAGTGGAAAAAAGTCGTGCAACCGGTGACCGATGGCTGGGTTGCCGATGCAAATAGCAAAGGCGCCGACGGCAAGGCCTTGCTCAAGGCCGCCCACGACCTGATCGCGAAGTACAGTAAATGAATCCTAGTACCCAAGGACTTGCTCTCACCGCAGAGGGCGCGGAGGACGCAGAGGAAAAAATACGAGGAAAGGCAACTTGGGGATAGAAGTGGCTATTCGCGAACCCGTGTCACCAACTTTTGCGTCGTGAGTCATCGGTCAATGGCAGGTCTTACCCGATATTTTCTCTTACTCTTGCCTTTCCTCTGCGTCCTCCGTGTCCTCTGCGGTGAGAGAGTTTTCCTGAAACGGGTTGGCGGGAGTTAAGCGTCGCCCCAGACCTCGCGGGCGGTCTCGACGACCAGGCGCAGCTTCGCGGCCTGGCTTTCGCGTGCGATGTCGTTGCCGTGCACCGTGCTGGAAAAACCGCATTGCGGCGAAAGGCAAAGCTGTTCCATCGGGACGTGGCGTGACGCCTCGTCGATGCGCCGCTTGAGGGTATCCTTTGATTCGAGCGCGCCGACCTTGGTGCTCACCAGCCCGAGCACGACGGTTTTGCCCTTCGGCACGAAACGCAGCGGCGCGAAGCTTCCCGAACGCGCGTCGTCGTATTCCAGGAAATAACCGTCCACGGCCAGTTCGTTGAACAACGCCTCGGCCACCGGCTCGTAGCTGCCTTCGGCCACCCATGCGCTGCGGAAATTCCCGCGGCACAGATGCACGCACACGGTCATGCCGGCGGGCCGGTCCGCGATTGCGGCATTGATCAGCCGGGCGTAACGGCGCGGCAGTTCGTCCGGATCGTCGCCGCGCTGGCGCGCGCCCTCGCGCATTTTCGGATCGCACAGATAGGCGAGGTTGGTGTCGTCCATCTGCACATAGCGGCAGCCCGCGTCGCCAAGCGCTTTGAGTTCGGCGCGATAGCAGGCTGCCACGTCGTCGTAGAACGCGGGTTCCAGTTCGGGATAGGCCTCTTTGCTGATGGCGCCGCGGCCGCCGCGGAAGTGCAGCATGGTCGGCGAGGGAAGGGTCACCTTGGGCAACCGCTTTGTCGCGGACTTGAGGAATTCGAAATCGGCAAGCTGGATCGGCTGCACGTGGCGCAAGGGGCTGATGACGTGCATGACCGGCGGGGAAAAATCCACGTTGCCGCGGGCACTGCGAAACCTCACCGCGATACCGCCTTTGGTTTCCACGCCCTGCAACTGTTCCAGGAAGTCGATGTGAAAGTAGGTACGGCGGAATTCGCCGTCGGTGATGCCGTTCAGGCCGAGGTCTTCCTGAAAGCGCACGATGTCACGGATCGCGCCGTCTTCCACCTTGCGCAATTCGGCGCGGGACAGGCGTCCGGTCTTGTGCAGCTCCCTTGCTTCGAGCAGCGCCTTCGGGCGCAGAAAACTGCCGACGTGGTCGGCCCGGAAAGGGGGCTTTGAGCGTGCGGTCATCGGCACCTTTCGCGGCGCGGCACAGTGCTATTTAATGCGTTCGAACCGTTGCACGCGTTTGCCGGTATCGACATCGCCGGTAAATATATTACCGCGCGAATCGATCGCCATCGTGTGCAGCCAGTGGAATTCGCCGGCATTGCGGCCCTGCCTGCCGAAGGCGCCGACTTCCGTGCCGTTCTCGCGCAGCAGAATATGGATCTGGTTGTTGGTGCCGTCGGCGATGAACAGGTATTTCTGTTCCGGGTCCGTCGAGAAGCCGATGTCCCAGACGGAGCCGACGAAGCGTGTATTCGGATCGAGAACGTACTCGGTGACGAAACTGCCGTCCTTGCGGAAGACCTGAAAGCGGTCGTTGACCCGGTCGCAGACATAGACCAGGCCGTCGTGCGAGATGCGCACACAATGCACCGGGTTGCGGAACTGTTTTGCGATCGGCGCGGCCGGGTCGTACTTGCCGGGGTCGGCATCGTCCGGCTTTGCGCCGTAAGCACCCCAATGGCGCCGGTATTCTCCGGTGCGCGCGTCGAACACGACGACGCGCTTGTTGCCGTATCCGTCGGCCACATAGAGTTCGTGCGCCGATTCGTCGATGATGGCCAGTGCCGGACGGCCCAGGTAGCGGGTGCTGTTGCTGCCTTCGGTGTGGCGTGCCTCGCCGATCTGCCTGACGAATTTTCCGTCGCGTGTGAATTCGAGCACCTGGGCGTCGTTCTCCTTGTCGTTGCCGGCAAGCCAGACATGGTCGTTCGCGTCGATGAAAATGCCGTGCTCGCTGCGCGGCCAGTCGAACCCGCTGCCTTCGCCGCCCCAGGCCTGTACGAGATTGCCCTGTGCGTCGAATTCCAGCACCGGCGGTGCGGGCTTGCAGCACTTCGATGTCGGTGGATCGACCGCGGCGCCTTTTTCGTCGTCGGTCAGCGTACGCGGCCGCTGATAGACCCAGACATGATCGCGGCGGTCCGTCGCGATGCCGCCGATCTGCCCGAGGATCCAGTTGTTCGGCAGCGGCCTCGGCCAGTAGGGATCGACGCGGAATTCGGGAACGCCCTCGGCACGGACCGGCGCCGTCATGACAATAGCCAGAGCGGCAACCGCCGCGGCGCACTGAATCGTCTTCATTTCTCCTCCCTCGTTGGGGTTGTCGCAATCGGGTTCATTGCCGGATCGGCATGCTCCGTTTGATATCCGGATTATGCCGATAAACGAAGGGAGGTGGACGCGCTCGGGAGGAAGTGCATGACTCATTACTACGGGATGTCCCCGGAAAAATCAACGTTCGCCAGTGCTTCGGCGGCGCAACATAATTGGCGCTTCAATAAATTCGGACTGCGGTGGCTCACGGGTCAGCCCCATAATGGCGTGGGCGGACGGAGGAAAAGCAGGACCTGACAGGGGGAAAGCAGGGCCTGACAGCATGGTGCTTACCTGATGACGATTGAGCCGTCAGTCCGGCAATCCCATGGATTTCAATTGGCCGGCCATCCGGTTCATCACGGTGGGAGAGAACACCATCGCCTTTTTGAATTTGGCAATGGTCAAGCCCGGATACGCCGCGCACAAGTGCGCGAATTCAACCTTCGCCTCCTCGATGCGGCCGGCGCCGACCAATGAACAGACCAGATTGCGCAGAATCCAGTGCGCGTGCGGACGCTCCTGCAGCGCGCGCTGGTAAAGTGCTACCGCCTCGTCGTAACGCTCGGCCACTTCGTTTGCCGAGCCCATGCCGACGTAGTTGTTGAAATTCATCGGATCGAGCGGACTCAAACGCAAGGCGCGCTGGAAATACTCGGTCGCGCGTTCGGGATGGTCGGCGTAGTTCTCGACCCAGCCCAGCCGGCTCCACGCCCAGGCCGCATTCGGATCGAGCGCGACCGCCCGTTCCAGCATGATCCGGGCCGTGCCGTAGTTGCGCAGGAAGGTATGCACGGCCCCGAGCACGGCGAGAATGAGCGGTTCATCGCCGCTCAGTTCGGCTGCTTTCTCGGCGTGGCGCAGCGCCGCGCTTCTTGACGCCTCGATGTCATCGGTCCAGTTATAGACCATGCGCTGGGCGTGGCACCAGCCCGCGAGCGACAAAGCGAGCGGGTACTCGGGTTCCAGGGCGAGCGCCTGTTTCAGCAATTTCAGCGCATTTTCGCTTGCCTCCCTCTCCAGCACCCACACCAGCGGCATCGCGCGCATGGTGTAATCGTAGGCACCGAGATCCTGGGGCCGCTTGCGCCGCGCGCGCTCGATTTCGGCGAGACGGATCGAGGGCTGCAATGCCCCCGCGACGCGCTCGGTGATGCGGTCCTGCAGTTCGAACAGGTCTTCCACCGTGCCATCGACGCGATCGGCCCAGATATGCGCGTCGGCGACCGCGTCGATCAACTGCACCGTGATGCGCAGGCGCCCGCCCGCCTTCTGCACGCTTCCCTCCAGGATATAGCGCACGCCCAGTTCGCGACCGACCGCCGGCACGTTGACCGCCTTGCCCTTGTAGCGGAATGCGGAATTGCGCGCGATGACGAAAAAGGAACGGATCCGGGACAGCGTCGCGGTGATCGCCTCGACGACCCCGTCGGCGAAAAATTCCTGCTCCGGATCTCCCGACAGATTGTTGAACGGCAGCACGGCGATCGACGGCTTGTCCGGCAGGGTGAGCGGAACCGGTTCGCGAGAGTCCGGCGCGACCCCGGCGCTTCTGACTGCGCCGCCGGCGCGCACGCGGAAGGCGCGCACCGGATGGTCAATGTTCTTTACCGTCTGCTCGCCAAGATCATCGAACGCCGTCGCCAGCCGGTTGCGCTGTGCGGCCTGCACCGCGTCCGAAATAACGGTGCCGCCCGGCTCGGCGAGGCTCTCCAGCCGTGCCGCGATGTTCACCCCGTCGCCATAGACCGTGCCGTCGGCCTTCTCCATCACGTCCCCGAGATGCACGCCGATGCGGAAGCGCATCTGCCGGTCTTCCGGCACGGTTTGCGCCGCCGCCGCGAGTTCCGTCTGGATGGCTGTCGCGGCGCTCACCGCGCCAGTCGCGGTTTCGAATATCACGAGCACCGAGTCTCCCGCCATGTCGATGACGCGGCCCTGGTTCGATTCGATCATGCGGCGGAAAATGCCCCGCGCCGCATCGAGTGCCGCAACGGTTGCGCGTTCATCGGCGCCCATCAGCCGCGAGAATCCCGCCACGTCAGCGGCGAGGATCGCCGCCAGGCGCTGCCTCATGTCTGTATCGGTCAATGCCCCTCCATTGTGCGGTTGCCCTTTGGGGAAAGCTCACGAAGCCGGGCGAGGCTTGGTATGTGGATTTGTTTATGCAACATGCCAAGCTTGGCCCGATCGGCTCCCCCGATCGGCTCCGGAGGGACAGGTCGATACTTTTAAAAAAAAGACTATAAAGTATAGGCTGGCCCCGATCGGCAGTCATCGGCCGTCTGCAATATCCGTGTCACATCGGCATGGTTCAATGCGCGCCATCATGACAATCAGACGAATTTCCTGATTCCGGGCGCCGTTCCCGCCTCTCGGGTGAACCGATACCGGTCCATCTGGATCTCCGACATTCACCTGGGAACACCCGGCTGCCAAGCCGGTTATCTGCTGGACTTCCTGCGGCACAACGAATCCGATTACCTCTACCTGGTCGGCGACATCATCGACGGCTGGCAACTGAAGCGCGGCTGGTACTGGACCCAGGCCCACAACGACGTCGTGCAAAAGATCCTGCGCAAGGCGCGCAAGGGCACCCGGGTCACTTATATTGCCGGTAACCACGACGAAGTCCTGCGCCAGTTCATCGGCCTTGCCTTCGGCGACATCGAAATCTGCGATGAGGCCGTGCATACCATGGCCGACGGCCGCAAGTTCCTGGTGGTGCACGGCGACATCTACGATGCAGTGGTCCAGCAGGCCAAATGGCTTGCGCTGGTCGGTGACCAGCTCTACACGCTGATCCTCAAGCTGAACCAGTGGTTCAACCACATTCGCGCCAGGCTCGGCTTCGGCTACTGGTCGCTGTCCCAATACCTGAAGCACAAGGCCAAGAACGCGGTCAATTTCATGACCGCGTTCGAGGATGCCGTGGCACGCGAGGCGCGCGGCCGCGGCTTCCAGGGGGTGGTCTGCGGCCACATCCACAAACCTCAGATCAAGACCATCGGCGGCATCGTCTACTGCAACGACGGCGACTGGGTGGAAAGCCTCTCCGCCCTGGTGGAAACCTTCGAAGGCGAACTGAAGATCGTCGAATGGCAGCGCCGCCTGCCGCCGGCCCTGTCTACCCGACCCATGGAATACGAAGAGGAATCTCCCGCATGAAAGTCATGATCGTCACCGATGCATGGAAGCCGCAAGTCAACGGGGTTGTCACCACGCTGGGCCAAATCGGCGAGGGATTGAGCCGGCTCGGACACGAGACCCGCTTTGTCACCCCGCAACTGTTCAAGTCGATCCCCTGCCCGACCTACCCGGAAATCCGGCTGAGCCTGATGCCCTATGCCGGCGTCAGCCGGCAGATCGAGGCTTTCGCGCCGGATGCCCTCCACATCGCTACCGAAGGCCCGCTCGGCTTGGCCGCGCGCCGTTACTGCCTGAGACGAAAGATCCCGTTCACTTCGGCCTTCCACACCCGGTTTGCGGAATATGTGCACGCGCGCATCCGTATCCCGGTCGACCTGACCTACCGGTGGCTGCGCAATTTTCACGCTCCATCGCGGGCGCTGATGGTCCCGACGCCCAGCGTGCAGCGCGACCTGCAAGCCCGCGGCTTCACCAACACCGTCGCCTGGACACGTGGCGTGGATACGCAGACGTTCTCTCCGGGCACGCGCGACGCACTGACGGATCGGCGCCCCATTTTCCTTTACGTGGGGCGCGTCGCCGTGGAAAAGAACATCGAGGCCTTCCTGAAACTGGACCTGCCCGGCACCAAGTGGGTGGTCGGTGAAGGTCCCATGCGGGCGCAACT
>DATFUO010000250.1:0-2262 GCA_035260785.1 Burkholderiales bacterium | reverse complement strand
ATGGATCAGCCCATCACGCGGCGCGACTTCCTGAACGGCATCGCCGTCGGAGCCGCCGCAGCCGCCTCCGGCCCCTTACTCGCAGCCGCCCCCAGCGCCGCCGAGCTGTCCCCTGCCGCTCAAGACGCCCTTGGCTACTACCCCCCTCTCCTCACCGGCCTGCGCGGTAATCACCCCGGTTCCTTCGAGGACACCCATGCGCTGCGCGACGGCAAACCAACGCCCGCGGCCACGGACACCGGCGAGGAATACGACCTGATCGTCGTCGGCGCGGGCTTAAGCGGCCTTGCCGCCGCGCACTTCTACCGTGCACAAACCAAGGCGCACAGCCGCATCCTCATTCTCGACAATCACGACGATTTCGGCGGTCACGCCAAACGCAACGAATTCAACTTGAGCGGCCATCTGAATTTATTGAACGGCGGTACCTTGGAAATCGATAGTCCGCGACCCTACGGTCCGATCGCCGCAGGCTTGTTGACGGCGCTCGGCATCGACGTGGTGAAGCTTGCCAAAACGACTCAGAACCTCGAGTTCTATGAAAGCCTCGGTTTGCAGAGCGGCGTGTTCTTCGATCAAGAAACCTTTGGCGCCGACAAGCTCATCGTCGGCCTCGGCCGGGTTCCGTTCAAACAATTTCTGGAGCAGGCGCCCCTGTCCGCGCCCGCGCGCGAAGCCATCGTCCAGATCCAGGAAGGACAGATCGACTACCTGCCGGGCCTGTCGTCCGATGATAAAAAACAGCGGTTGTCGCGCATGAGTTACGAAGCGTTTCTGCGCGACCTCGTCCATGCGGATCCCTCCGTGCTCAACTTCTATCACGCGCGCACCATGGGCGAATGGGGAGTCGGCACGGACGCCGTGTCCGCGCTCGACTGTTGGGGTTTCGGCATGCCCGGATTTCAAGGCATGAATCTGGCGAAGGGTTCGATTCAGCGCATGGGTTTCACACCGGCGGGTTACGCGGATACCGGCGGATCGTTCCGCCTGCATTTTCCCGACGGCAACGCAACGATCGCGCGTCTCTTGGTAAGAGATCTCATACCGAACGCGGTACCCGGCGACAGCGTCGACGATGTGGTGACCGCACGCGTGAACTATGCGCAACTCGATCGCAGCACGTCGCGGGTACGCCTGCGATTGAATAGTATCGCCGTCCGCGCACGCCACCTCGGCGATCCCAAATCGGCCGGCCAGGTCGAAGTAACTTACCTGCGCGGCGGCCGGACATTCACGGCACGCGCGCGCGGCACGGTGCTGGCGTGCTACAACATGATGATTCCTTATCTATGCCCGGAACTGCCGGCGGGACAGAAAGACGCACTACACAAGCTGGTCAAGACCCCGCTGGTCTATACCAGCGTTGCCCTGCGCAACCGGCGGGCGTTCGATGCGCTCAAGGTCCACCGCATTTATGCGCCGGGCGGATATCACACGTATTTTCATTTGAATCCGCACGTCGACATCGGCCGCTACGAGAGTCCGAAATCTGCACACGATCCGATTCTCGTGCACATGGTGCGTACGCCCTGCAAGCCGGGACTGCCGGAACATGATCAGAATCGCTTAGGCAGGGCTGAACTATTGAGCACTCCGTTCGAGACCTTCGAGCGCAGCATCCGCGAGCAGCTTGCCCGCACCCTTGGGATGGGAGGTTTCGACCCCGCACGCGACATCACCGCCATCACCGTGAATCGCTGGCCTCACGGCTATGCGCCGGAATACAACCCATTGTTCGATCCGGACGTCTCCGAGCCCGAACGGCCGCATGTCATCGGGCGAGCGCAATTCGGCCGCATCACCATTGCGAATTCCGATTCCGGCGGAGGGGCATACACGGATTCGGCCATCGATCAGGGTCATCGCGCGGTGATGGAACTATTGCGCGGCTAGCGAAAGGATGGCCATCTGCTGTAAAATTTACATTCGGACTGCATTCTTAACGATGATTTAATTTCTGTGAATGGAACTTGCCGAAATTCGTCGCCGAGGAACGACAAATAGCGCAAAAATAACGCATTTCAGTTGCATTCGACGCGCGAATTTGGCTTTATGTACGACTGTGTTGCGACGCGGACGCGCCTGACCGTGACTGGGCCGGCCCGTGGCGACACTTCGGATTTTCCGATACGAACGAATTAACCCTAGGGGAATACTTTTATGACATTGACCACCACACTTAAGGCCTCTCTCGCCGTGGCCTGCGTTGTTGCTTTCGCAGGATGCACGGATCTGAAGCCCATCCAAGCCCAGATTGATGAT
>DATFUO010000249.1:0-3576 GCA_035260785.1 Burkholderiales bacterium | reverse complement strand
GCCGGAGGAGGACGAACGATTGCAATTCGGTATCGGCGATGAGGGTCATTGCGTCAGTTCCGTGCTGCTGCTGGAATCTTCATCCGCCGAGTGATCTTCCGGTTCGCGGGGCAACAGCGAGGCGTCCAGCGAAAAAAGTTGGTCGGGAGTCAGAAATCCTTCGGGCTTGATGACCGGCACGACGGCCTGGTCGAGAGCGGTGAGGCCGCGATACCAGTCGCGCTCTTCGTGGCAAAAGGCCAGGGGCAGAGCTTGCAGGCGGGTCATAGTGGTCATTTTGTCGATGCCGTCGATGAGCAGGGCGGTGCGCGTGCGGCGCAAGACAAAGACCAGCGCCGGGGGAGCAGGATGCAGGCCGAAGTGCATAGCGGCATTGACCACGTAGAGAGAATTTTCGCCGCGGTACACGTAGTGCTTCACCTTGGGAAGATCGGGATGCGCGATTTCTTTTGCGGAGCCGGCGAGGCTGTCCACGCCGCGCACTTCCTGAACGGAGGCGGAAGAGACGGCGAAAAGCTGGCCGCTCACGCGAAACAAAATAATCTGCTCGGTGCGGACGGGAGCCGGTTTGTGTGGCGTGGGGAGGCGCATCAGCGGACACCCACCGGAGTTTGTTTGCAGAGGCCGATGACGCGCTTTTCGATGGCGGCGTAAATGTCGTCAATGCCGAGGACTTGATCGACGGCGCCGACTTTGATGGCTTCGGCGGGCATGCCGAAAATGACGGAAGTGGCTTCGTCCTGCGCGAGAACGAGGCCGCCGGCAGACTTGATGGCTTTTGCGCCGTTGGCGGCGTCATTGCCCATGCCGGTGAGGACCACGGCGATGCTCATGGCACCAGCGAAGGCCGCGACGGTTTCCATGGTGACATCCATATTCGGGAGATAGCCGTTGATGCGGCCGGAAGCGCCATCGAGCTGGATGCGGCCGGTCGGAGTGACGCGCAAATGTTGCGCGCCAGGGCAGATATACAGCGTGCCTGGCTGCACAGTCTCGTTGGCTTCCGCTTCTTTGACGCGAATGCTGGTGAACTCCGCGAGTTGCGCGGCGTACTGCGTGGTGAACGCCGCGGGCATGTGCTGCACGAGGAAAACGGCAGCCGGGAAGTCGCGCGTGAAGCCGGGAGCCAGACGCATCACGGTTGCGGGCCCTCCGGTGGAAGCAACCAAGACGACGACCGGGAATCGCTGATCAGGCGGGGTGACCGGCGTGGGCCGCTTCGCTGGCGGAGCAGCAGCCGACGCGGAAGTTCCTTTCGCTGCTTGGAGCGTGGAGGCCAGGCGCGACGCGGTGCGCACGACGCGAACTTTGGCGGCCATGCGCACTTTGCGCACCAGATCTTCCTTCACGGTTTGCATGTCGAGGTCGATGCCGCCGGAAGGCTTGCCGACGAACTCGATGGCGCCGAGTTCGAGCGCTTTCAGGGTGCTGGCCGCGCAATCTTTTGATTCAGAGCTCACGATGACGATGGGCCGCGGATTGGTGGTCATGATCTGCGCGGTGGCTTGCAAGCCATCCACATGGGGCATGTTGATGTCCATGGTGATGATGTCGGGCTTGAGGGATTCGGCGAGCGCGACGGCTTCGCGGCCATCTTTGGCGTGACCGACCACCTGAAGTTGCTCGTCGGCATTGAAAATGTTTTCGAGGACTTTGCGCATGAAAGCGGAGTCGTCCACGACGAGCACGCGGAATTTCTTGATGGGCGCGGGTGCCATGGACGTTTACGCCACCGGTACAAGCGGGCGAGTGGCCTCCGTTCCGAGAAGTTTTTCGACGGCGGAGACCAGCGCATCTTCCTGCACAGGCTTGGTCAAAAAGGCCGCCGCGCCTTCCTTTATGGCGCGATCGCGATGCTTGGCGCCGGCGCGCGAGGTGACGACCATGACGGGGATGCGGCGCGTGGTCGGACTCTGGCGCAACTGGACCATGAGTTCGTATCCGGTCATGCGCGGCATTTCGAGGTCGGTGATCACCAAGTGGCAGCCGTGCTGCGCGACGAGTTCGGCGGCTTCCAGGCCGTCGGCGGCGAGCTTCACGCGATAGCCGTTCTTTTCGAGCATGCGGCCGACAAACTTTCGAACGCTGATGGAGTCGTCGGCGACGACGATGACGCGCTCCTGATCGACGCGATCGATGGCTTCGGCAGGGATGGTGCCGCGGGCGACCGCCGCGGAGCCCGGCGCGAACACGCGCGCCGCGCTGGCCGAGGCCTGCAGCGTCCGGCGTTCGCCGGGTTCGGTGGCCACCATGCGATTCAAATCGATGAGAAGAATCAAGCTGCCATCGGGAGCGATGGTGGTGCCGGGGAAAAGTTTCACGCGGCGGAGATATTCGCCGAGATTCTTGATGACGATTTCGTCCTTGCCGACAACTTCCTCGACGACCAAGCCGACCTGGCGATTTCCGGCGTTGGCGACAACCATGCGGAAATATCCGTTGATGGGCTCCAGCGGAGGCAGGCCCAGATAGGAATCGAGGCGAACGACTTCGGTGACGACGTCGCGGACTTTAGTGAGGAGTTTTCCGCCGACGTCCTCGATTTCATCGGCGCGGAGACGGCGAATTTCTTCGACGACGGCGAGGGGAAGCGCGAAGCTGGTGCCGCCGCAGCGCACGAAGAGGGCGGGAGAGATGATGAGGGTCAGGGGCACTTTCAGGGTGAACTTGGTGCCCTGGCCGCGTGTGCTCTGGATATCGATTTCGCCGTTGAGCACATTGAGATTGGCGCGGACGACGTCGAGGCCGACGCCGCGGCCGGCGAGCTCGGTTTTTGCCGGAGCGGTGGAGAAGCCGGGATGGAAGAGCATTTCGCGGAAATCGCGCTCGGTGAGGCGGTCGGCGGTTTCGGGAGAGACGAGACCACGTTCGATGGCGCTTTGCTTCACGCGCTGGTAATCGATGCCGCCGCCGTCGTCCTCGACTTCGATGTAGATGTGGTTGCCGCGGTGATAGGCGCGCAGGGAAACCTTGCCGGCTTCGGGCTTTCCGGTGGCGAGGCGCTGCTGGGAATGCTCGATGCCGTGGGCGACGGAGTTGCGAACGAGATGTACAAGAGGATCGGAAATTTGCTGAATGATGTTGTTGTCGAGCTCGGTTTCGTTTCCGGTGAGGTCCAACTCGACGAGCTTGCCGGAAGAGGTGGCGGCGTCGCGCACGGCGCGTGACAAGCGCGAATACAGCGCGCCGATGGGCACCATGCGCGCTTGCGTGAATTCATCCTGGAGGTGATGCGCGAGCTTGGTGAACTCGTCGATGTCGCCTTCGACGCGGCCGATGAAACCTTCGAGCTGGGTGAGAACTTCGTTGACGTCCGCGGAAATTTCCGACATGGAACGGGAGAGAATGTTGAAGTCGTCGTAGCGGTCCATTTCCAGTTCGCTGAAATCGGACCAGAAAGAGCCGTCGCCGGCGGCGGCGCTGGTCAGGCGCTTGGGAGTTTGCGCGGGGGTCCACGGGCCGGCGTCGCGCGACGAGCTGATGCGGTTGAACTCGTATTTTTCCTGGAACTCGGAAACTTTGCCGTGCAAGCGCTCTTTGGAAAAGCTGAGCGTATCGACGAGCTTTTCTAGCTCG
>DATFUO010000248.1:0-5611 GCA_035260785.1 Burkholderiales bacterium | reverse complement strand
GTCCTCGAGCCGCGCGGCTTCTTCTTCCTGCTGCTTGCGCAGTTTTTCCTTGAGTTCGATATCGGCGGCCGACGGTTTCGGCGTTTCCACTTTCGGCACGGGTGGCGGAGGCGGTTCCTTCCTGACCTCGGTCACCGGTTTGGGCGGCGGCACGACGAGCTTGGGTGCAGGCTTGGGCGGCTCCGGCGGCAGCGAAACTTTCTTTGGCGGCTCGGGCAGGTCCTGCCACAGATCGACCACGATCGGGCTCGCGACTTTTTTCTGCCAGCTGATGCCGAACACCAGCAGGCCGAAAAACATCAGGTGCACCACGACTGCAAGGGCGCCAGAGGCGATGCGGCCAGGTTCGTCAACGGAACGCAAGTTCACCCCGACCGCGGCTTTGCGAGCAGTCCGACCCGCTTGACCTGATTCTGCTGCAACAAGTCCATGACCTGGATCACAGCGTCATATTTCACATCCTTGTCCGCGGAAATGACCACTGGCTGACTGGGTTTTTTCGCCTGCTTGCTCCGGATCAGTTTGATCAGTTCGTCGCGATTGACCGGGCGCTCGGCGCCGGAAATGTCGCGATCGATCAGCGACAGCGCGCCGCCGGCGCGGATGGAGATCTCCATCGGCAACGCCGGGGGCGCCGAACTCTTGCCGATGCTGGGAAGATCGATCACACCGGGATTCATGAGCGGCGCCGTGACCATGAAGATCACCAGCAGAACCAGCATCACGTCGATATAAGGCACCACATTGATCTGGTTCATCAGGCGCGGATGGCGTCGGCGGTTCGTCGCCATGACCGGTTCAGCCCGCGTTCACAGCGACATGGCCGGCTGCCGGCCCGGTTGCCGCCTGCGTCGGGGTATTGGCCTGCCGCTGCAGAATATTGGAGAACTCTTCCATGAAACTATCGAAGCGGGTCGACAGGCGTTCGATATGGCGCACGAAATGGTTGAAAGCTATCACCGCCGGAATCGCTGCGAACAGGCCCATGGCCGTGGCGACCAGGGCTTCGGCAATGCCCGGCGCCACATGCGCAAGGGTTGCCTGGCCGACATTGGCCAATCCGCGAAACGCATTCATGATGCCCCACACCGTGCCGAACAGGCCGACGTAGGGGCTGACCGAACCGACCGTGGCCAGGAACGACAGGTGCGCCTCCAGATGATCGAGTTCGCGCTGGTAGGTGGCGCGCATGGCGCGGCGCGTGCCGTCCATGATCATGCCGAGATTGGTTCCGCTTTGTTTGCGCAGTTTCACGAATTCGCGGAATCCGGATTCGAAGATGCGTTCCATGCTGCCGGCGTTGTGACGTGCGCTCGCCGCCGCCTGGTAAAGCGTGCCCAGGTCGGCGCCGCTCCAGAAGCTGCGCTCAAACTGGTCGGTACGCCGTATCGCGTCGCGCACCACGAACATTTTGCGGAAGATGAACCACCACGAAATCATCGAAACGACAAGCAGCAGCGCCAATACCAGCTGCACCAGCACGCTGGCGTTGCCGATCAGACTGATCAGGGACAGGTCTTGGGATACGTTCATGGTTGTATGTTGTCGTTAAAACGCGTTTGGGGTGCCAGCGGGGTCAGCCGGTCCGAATTTTTTCCTTGGTCGTCGGTTTCGCCCCGTCCGCCAATGACGTCCGGATTTCCTCCGGAAACGGCACTGGTTTCAGATCGTCCGCCCCGACGCAGGCAACATTGACGGCGGCGCGCACGAGCGTTTCGCCGTCCCGCCTGACCTCCTGCGAAAACGTCAGCTGGGCGCGGCCCATTTTTTCCACCGCGGCGCTGATCGTCACCAGATCGTCCAGCAAGGCCGGTTTCATATAAGCGATCTCAAGATGCCTGACGATGAATACGAGCCGGAATCGGCCGGCGAGTTCCCGTGCATCGAATCCGCGTGCGCGCATCCACTCCATGCGTGCGCGTTCGAGAAAATCCAGGTACGTCGCGTGGAACACCACCCCTCCGGCATCGGTGTCCTGGTAGTACACGCGCACTGGAATCTCGAAATCGATCTCAATTCTCCCGCCAGAGCTCGCCACTGCCCGAAGGCGAAGGCACGGCCAGGCCGAGATGCCGGTAAGTCAATGCGGTAGCCATGCGCCCGCGCGGGGTGCGCTGCAGGTAGCCCTGTTGGATCAGGAAAGGTTCGAGCACGTCCTCGATGGTGTCGCGCTCTTCGCCGATTGCGGCCGCCAGGTTGTCGATGCCGACCGGACCGCCGCCGAATTTTTCCACGACGGCGAGCAGCAGCTTGCGATCCATCACGTCGAGCCCGATCCGGTCCACATCCAGCATCTTCAGGGCGGCATCCGCAATCTCGCGATCGACCCGGCCCTGCGCCTTCACCTGCGCGTAGTCGCGCACGCGGCGCAGCAACCGGTTCGATATGCGCGGCGTGCCGCGCGAGCGCGACGCGATTTCCAGCGCGCCTTCGGGCGAGGTCTCCACGTTCAGGAGCCCGGCCGAGCGCTGCACGATGCGCGTGAGCTCGGCGGCCGAATAGAATTCCAGGCGCGAAACGATGCCGAAGCGGTCGCGCAGGGGATTGGTCAGCATGCCGGCGCGGGTCGTGGCGCCGATCAGCGTGAACGGCGGCAGATCGAGTTTGACCGAACGCGCTGCCGGACCCTCGCCGATCATGATGTCGAGCTGAAAATCTTCCAGCGCGGGATAGAGGATTTCCTCGACGACCGGGGAGAGCCGGTGGATCTCGTCGATGAACAGGACATCGTTGGGTTCGAGGTTGGTGAGCAGCGCGGCAAGATCCCCGGGCCGCTCCAGCACCGGCCCCGAGGTCTGTCGCAGGTTCACGCCCATTTCCCTGGCGATGATGTGGGCCAGCGTGGTTTTCCCCAGCCCGGGCGGCCCGAACAGCAGCACATGGTCGAGGGACTCGCCGCGTTTCCTGGCGGCCTCGATGAAGATCTGCAACTGGCCGCGGATCTTTTCCTGGCCGATGTATTCGTCGAACTGTTTGGGACGCAGAGCCCTCTCGAGCGCTTCCTCCTGCGTCGACTGCGGGTCGGGCGTGATCAGGCGGTCGGTTTCGATCATCCTTCATCGCCGCTGCGAAGATGCGCTTCCGGCATCAACCGCGGCCGCTCTTGAACTCCTGCAACAGGGGCCTGACTTGATCGGCACGGGCATCCACTTCTTTGGGCAGCGCAAGGGCAAGTTCCTCGATGCGGCGGCTTATGATGCCGGTCAGCTTCAGGATCGCGGTCACGAAATATTTCTTGCCCAGCGCCGAATAGGCGAAGCGCTGGCCGTCGGCGTTGGTTGCATCCTGGATGGAGAAGCGCATCTCATCGTCTTCCTTGTTCCAGATATTCTGCATGCGGCTGCGTTCTTCCTGGACGCCGGGGATATCCTTGAGCTTGCCGGAAAACGACAGTGTCGTGATCACGTGCGTCGAAACCGTGTGGTCGACGATCTTCGCCTGCTTGCGGCCGACGTCGGAATGGAAGTGCGTGAGCAGAACATCCAGCTCCTCGGCGGAAAATTCGCGCGCGTCGAGATCCTCCCATTGCGGGCGCAGCCAGCCGAGATTGGTGAAATCGTCCGCGACCTTCGCCATGACCGGCTGCAGCAGTGTTTCCTCGGCGCGCCGCCACTGCGGGTTGCGCGCATTCCAGTCGGGTCCGAGGTTTTCTTCCTTGCCCAGCCGGGCGAGCAGACTGCGAATGGCGACCAGGCTTTCCTGCTTCAGGTAATAGTTGCCGATCGATACCGACGTGGTCAGGTCGTGCAGCTCGATGAGTTGCTCGATTTGCTGCTTCTTGTCGGCGTTCTCGTCAGCGGCGGCCGTTACCGCGGCCGCGCATGCCAGCATAGTCAGGACCACCACAACCCTACGCGCTGCAACCATCATCTTTAACCATCCCGTTGGCTCGACAAGTAACGCTCCGACCGGCCATTCAAAGTCAGCCTGAAAATTTGCCACGGATTATAGCCCAGCACCCCGGGAAATCCTCGCCCCGCGTCAGGGTATATTTGTCGTTCGGCAACGACATGGAAATTACATTGCCGCGCTGGCGCGTCGATCAGGCCTTCGAGAGCAGTTTGAGCGCGTGCCGGATGGCGTCCTGTACCGGTGTTTCCGGCGCCAGGCTGCCGAGCGCGTGCGTCGCCTCCCGGTCGCTGTATCCGAGTGCGAGCAATGCGTTCAGCGCATCGCTCCTGATCGCAGCTTCGCCGCCGGGGATGACCGTGCCGGTGCCGGCGCCGAGCTTGTCGCGCAGCTCCAGCAACAGCCGTTCGGCCGTTTTTTTGCCGATGCCGGGAATCCTGGTGAGCCGCGCGCCGTCGTGCGCCGAGACTGTCTGAAAAAGTTCCGACACCGACATGCCGGACAGCACCGAGAGCGCGGTGCGCGCACCCACGCCACTGATCTTCAGCAATTGACGGAACACCTTGCGTTCCTCGTCGGTGGCAAAGCCGAACAGCAGATGCGCGTCCTCGCGCACGATCAGGTGCGTTTGCAGGGTGACGACCGAGCCGGTGGCGGGCAACAGGAAGAAAGTGCTCATTGGCACGTCGACTTCGTAACCGATGCCGTGCACCTCCACCACGACCGTGGGCGGGCGCTTCTCGATCAAAAGTCCGGTCAGCCGGCCGATCACACCAGTCTCCCGCGCTTCATCCTGAAGCCCCGGGTCTGAAGTTTTCCCATTCCGAGTCCGCCGTGTGCATGGCAGATGGCACAAGCCAGCGCATCGGCGGCATCCGCGCTCGGATCGCCGGGAAGCCGGAGCAGCCGGCGCACCATCTCCTGCACTTGTTCCTTGCGCGCGTGCCCGTTGCCCACCACCGACTGTTTGACCTGCAGAGCGGTATATTCCGACACCGGCAAGGCGCCGAGCACTGCAGCGCAAATAGCCGCGCCACGGGCCTGGCCGAGCAACAGGGTGGATTGGGGATTGACGTTCACGAACACTTTCTCGACGGCAACCTGATGCGGTTTGATTTCCGCGATCACCTGCGAAAGCCCTTCGAGAATGGTGCGGATGCGCTCCGGCAGTTCCCCTTTTTCCGAAGTACGGATGCGGCCGCTGGTGATATAAGTGAGCTTCTGGCCGCAAATGTCCAGTACGCCAAACCCTGTCACTCTCAAGCCCGGGTCGATGCCTAGAATTCTGATGACGGGTAAGGCGTGAGGCGCAAGGCGCGAGGCGTAAACGGCCATGCTCTCTTTCAGCAAGAGCGTGGACCGTAGACCACGACCGGCTCCCGCGCCTCCTTTGTCATGCCTCACCGTCCATTACCGCACTGGTATAAACCTCCTGAACATCGTCGAGAGCTTCCAGCGCGTCGATTAATTTTTGCATTTTTGCGGCGTCCTCGCCGGTCAGTGCAATTTCCGTCGTCGGCTTCATGGTGACTTCCGCGAGTTCCGCCCCGAGCCCGGATTTCTGGAGTTTGTCCTTGACCGCAAGAAAGTCATGCGGCGTGGTGATGACCTCGATGCTGCCGTCCTCGTTGGCGATGACATCCTCGGCGCCGGCTTCCAGCGCCGCCTCCATGACTTTGTCTTCGCTGGTGCCCGGCGCGAACAGGAGTTGGCCGCAATGCCGGAACAGGAAAGCAACCGAACCTTCGCTGCCTAGATTGCC
>DATFUO010000247.1:0-10994 GCA_035260785.1 Burkholderiales bacterium | reverse complement strand
GCGACCTGGAAAATCGGCGCTTCGGCATCCTTGTTGATGGCCACGATGACCTTGCTGTCCTTCATGCCCGCGAGGTGCTGGATCGCGCCGGAAATGCCGACCGCGATGTAGAGCTCTGGCGCAACGATCTTGCCGGTTTGTCCGACCTGATAGTCGTTGGGCACGAATCCGGAATCGACGGCGGCGCGCGATGCGCCGACCGCGGCGCCGAGTTTGTCGGCAAGCGCTTCGAGCAGCCTGAAATTCTCTCCGTTGCCCATTCCGCGCCCGCCCGACACGATCGCGCGGGCGGACGTGAGTTCGGGACGCCCGGATTTTGTGAGCTCCTGCCCGATCATCGCCGAAAGGCCGCTGTCGGCTCCCGCCGCGACATTCTCGATGGCCGCGGATCCGCCCGTCGCCGGCGCAGCGTCGAATCCCGTGGACCGCACCGTGATTACTTTAATGGCGTCGCCGGATTGCACCGTGGCCAGCGCATTGCCGGCATAGATCGGTCGCACGAAGGTGTCGGCCGATTCGACCTTGATGATGTCTGAAATCTGCGCGACATCCAGCAGAGCGGCCACCCGCGGCAGCACGTTCTTGCCCGCGCTCGTCGACGGCGCGAGCACATGGCTGTAGTTCCTGGCGAGGGACGCGACCAGAGTGGCCAGGCTTTCCGCCAGCGCATGGGCATAGTGGGGTGCGTCGGCAACCAGAACTGTTTTCACGCCGGGAATCGCGGCGGCCGCTTGCGCCGCGGAGGTGCATTGGTGCCCGGCGACCAGTATGTCGATGTCACCGCCGATCTTCTGCGCCGCGGCCACCGTGTTGAGAAGCGCCGGCCTGATGGCGGCGTTGTCGTGTTCGGCAAGAATCAGGATAGCCATCAGATCGCCTTCGCCTCATTCCGGAGTTTTTCGACCAGTTCCTGGACGCTCTTGACCATCTTGCCGGCGATGCGCTTCGGCGGCTCCTGCACTTTCAGCGTCTTCAGGCGCGGCGCGACATCGACACCGAGCGCTTCCGGGGTCAGCGTCTCCAGGGGCTTCTTTTTCGCCTTCATGATGTTCGGCAGCGTCACGTAGCGTGGTTCGTTCAGACGCAGGTCCGTGGTCACGACGGCCGGCAACTTGATCGAAATCGTTTCCAGCCCGCCGTCGACTTCGCGGGTGACTTCCGCGGACGCGCCGCTGACCTTGACCTTCGATGCAAACGTGGCCTGCGACCAGTTCAGCAACGCGGCCAGCATCTGCCCGGTCTGGTTGGAATCGTCGTCGATCGCCTGCTTGCCCATGATCACCAGGCCCGGCTGCTCCTTCACCACGATCGCCTTCAACAGCTTGGCCACGGCAAGCGGCTGGATTTCGGCGCCGGTCTCGACCAGGATCGCGCGGTCCGCGCCGATCGCCAGCGCGGTGCGCAAGGTCTCCTGGCATTGCGCGGTGCCGATCGACACCGCGACGACCTCCGTCGCGACGCCGGCTTCCTTCAGGCGCATCGCCTCCTCCACCGCGATTTCGTCGAACGGGTTCATCGACATCTTCACATTGGCGGTTTCCACGCCGGAACCATCCGGCTTCACGCGCACCTTGACGTTGTAATCCACCACCCGCTTGACCGGAACCAGGACCTTCATCTCGCGAACCCTTGCTGACGGGAAAGAATGCGGATTCTACCGTAGCGCATCTGAAAATCCCGAACGGTGAATATCAAACCCCTTGCCATACAGGGTCAGGCCGTTTTGGCCTGGTCGCGCAACACATTCTTCTGGATCTTGCCGGTGGAGGTCTTGGGCAGCGGACCGAATACCACCGTGCGCGGACATTTGAAATGCGCCAGCCGCCCGCGGCAGAAAGCGATGATTTCCTGCCCGGTGACCGGCGGCGCACCGGCCTTCAGCGTGACGAAGGCGCACGGCGTCTCGCCCCATTTTTCGTCCGGCTTTGCCACGACCGCCGCCTCCAGCACATTGGGATGGCTGTAAAGCACATCCTCGACCTCCAGCGTCGAAATATTTTCGCCGCCGGAGATGATGATGTCCTTGGAACGGTCCCTGATCTTCACATAGCCATGGGCGTCGATCACGGCCAGATCGCCGGTATGGAACCAGCCGCCCGCAAAGGCTTCCGCGGTCGCCTGCGGATTCTTGAGGTAACCCTTCATGGTGATGTTGCCGCGGAAGAAGATCTCGCCCATGGTCTGCCCGTCGCGGGCCACCGGCTGCATGGACTTCGGGTCGAACACGTCCATGGCCTCCTGCATTTCGTAGCGCACGCCCTGCCTGCCGTTGAGTTCCGCGCGTTTCGCCGAGGGCAGCACCTCCCACTCGGGATGCTTCGCGCACACCGAGGCCGGGCCATAGACCTCCGTCAGCCCGTAGACGTGGGTCAGATCCACGCCGATGCGCTCCATGCCTTCGATGACGGCCAGCGGCGGCGCCGCGCCGGCGATCATCGCCGACACCTTGTGGCCGATGCCCGCGCGCATTTCGGCCGGCGCATTGATCAGCATGTTGTGCACCACCGGGGCTCCGCAGAAATGGGTCACCTTGTGACGGCGGATCATCTCGAACACCGGTCCGGCCTCCACCCTGCGCAGGCAAACGCTGGTGCCCGCAACCGCTGCCAGCGTCCACGGAAAGCACCAGCCGTTGCAGTGAAACATCGGCAGCGTCCATAGATAAACCGGGAAATGCGGCATCGCCCAGGTCACGATGTTGCCTACCGCGTTCAGATAGGCGCCGCGATGATGAGTGACCACACCCTTGGGATTTCCGGTCGTACCGGATGTATAGGACAGCGCAATCGCATTCCATTCGTCCTGCGGCAAAGTCCACGCGAATTCCGCGTCACCGGTCGCAAGAAAGGCTTCGTAGCCGATTTCGCCCAGCAAATCTCCGCCGACGCCGAGCGGATCGTCGATGTCGATGACCAGCACATCGCGCTTGACCTGACGCAGCGCTGCGGCAATCGTCGGAGAGAATTCCCGATCGGTGAGCAAGGCCTTCGCCTCGCCGTGATTGAGCATGAAAGCGATGGCCTCCGCGTCGAGCCGGGTATTCAGGGTATTGAGCACCGCGCCGGTCATCGGCACGCCGAAATGCGACTCGAACATCGCCGGCACATTCGGCGCCATGACCGCCACGGTGTCACCGAGCCCTATGC
This sequence comes from Burkholderiales bacterium, assembly GCA_035260785.1. Classification (GTDB taxonomy): domain Bacteria; phylum Pseudomonadota; class Gammaproteobacteria; order Burkholderiales; family JACQAP01; genus JACQAP01. Next base: position 7,848 of record DATFUO010000247.1, on the reverse strand, counting down.
CGCGCCGGACCAGGGCGGAGGCCAGCCGCCGGCAACGCCGGTAAATCTCGCGCCAGGTCGCTTCATGATCGCCGTGGATGACGGCGGTCCTGTCCGGGTAAACCTCGGCGGCGCGCGCGAGGAAAGACAGGGGGGATAATGGAACGTGGTTGGCCGGATTTCGATCCAGACCGGTCTCGTAAGGGTTGTTGCGGCTCAAGGTCGCTCCGGAGAATCCAGAAAAACAGATGAAAAGGCCCGCTGGCGGGGGCCGTGGCAATACGGCCATCCCATCGGAATGATACGGGATTGCAGCCAGGAGAACCGGCCAGCCCGCGCCTCGGGAAAACCTAGAAAACCATGCAAGATTGCTCTCAAAGCGCTTGACGCCAGTGGAAAATTTAACATTTCCTTGTGGGGAACAATGGCCGATTGATGGTAAGATTCTCCTCCCCCGAAAGGCACTGCTCCGCCAAGGAAACCGTTCGATGCCGACGCCGCAGGTGACGCCGAGATGATGCCCGAGCGTGCAAACCGCACGTTCATCTGCAGCGTGCTGTTCCTCGACATCGCGGAGTATTCGAAGAAGCCGGTCTCGGAGCAGATTCAGCTCAAGGACCGGTTCAACGCGCTGATCGCGGATTCGATACGCGACATCGCACCGAATGACCGCATCATTCTCGATACCGGCGACGGCGTGGCCGTCAACTTTCTGGGCGATCCCGAGGACGCTCTGTTCGTCGCCATGAGCCTGCGTGAATCGTTTGCCCCGAAGTCCGGCGAACCGCCCAAATTGCCGGCCCGCATCGGCATCAATCTCGGCCCCGTGCGACTGGTCCGGGATCTCAACAGCCAGCCCAACATCATTGGCGACGGCATCAATGTCGCACAACGCGTGATGGGATTCGCGCACCCAGGACAGATCCTGGTTTCGCGATCCTATTACGAAGTCGTGCTGCATATCTCGGAGGGTTACACCAAACTTTTCAATTACGAAGGTTCGCGCACCGACAAGCACGTGCGCGAACACGAGGTCTACAGCGTCGGCTATACCAACTCGCGCGCGAGCGGCATCCGCTCCCCGGCCGAGCGCGCGCAGGCCTCTACGCACGAGGGCAAACGCCAGGCTTCCGCGGCGACGCTTGCCTCCGGCCCCCGCGCCTGGGCTTCTTTGCTTGCCCGTGTCGAGCCCTGGCTGAACAACCGGACCATTGCCTTCGGCACGGCCACGTTGTCGGTCGGAGCATTCGCACTTGCGGTAACGGTCAACCTGCTCGGGCACAGCGAAGTCGCTGCGCTGTCGTCGCAATCGGGCGAGATCGCTGCGCCGAAGAAAGCGCAAGCCATCATCCGCCAGGACGACGGGATGCCCTCCGCACCGCGCAAGCATGTGGAAAGAAAACCGCGGACCGCGATCGCGCGCGCGGACTCCAGGCAGGTGGAAACCAGCCTGCCTGCGCCGAAAGCGGACGCCGGAGATAAGAAGGAGGCCAAGCGCTCGCCTTTCAGTTTCTTCTCGAGGGAGAAACCCGCAACCGAACCGGCTTCCGCAGCGCCCGCGGGTTCCGCAATTGTCACGCTGGCAATCTCGCCCTGGGGCGAAGTCTACGTCGACGGCGATCGCATCGGCGTCAGTCCGCCGGTCAACGAAGTGGAAGTCGCGCCCGGCAAGCGAAAAATTGAAATCAGAAACGGTTCTTTCCCGGTCTACACTCAGGTCGTCGATGTAAAAGCCGATCAGAAGGTCCGCATAAAGCATAAGTTCCATTAGATGAGCACACTCAACATCCGAACCCTGATATTGATTCTCGCCACTGGTTTGGCGGCGGGCTGCCAGTCCTGGCCATTCAAGGATATCGGCATGACCCATTACGCCGGGAACAGTTACCTGGAGGAAGGCGTCCAGAATTACGAGGAAGGCAATTACCGGGTCGCCAAGCGGCGCCTGCAATTTGCATTGGAGGAAGGGCTGAGCCGGCCCGACCGGGTCAAAGCCCACAAATACCTGGCTTTCATTGCCTGCGTTTCGAGCCAGCAACTGGCCTGTCGTGAGGAATTCGCCATCGCGCTGGAACTGGATCCGGATTTCGAACTCGCCCCGGCGGAAGCAGGCCATCCGATCTGGGGTCCGATGTTCACGAACGTCAAAGCGAAGCAGCCCAGGCAGCCATGACCAACGGTTCCTCCGTCAGGACGCTGGGACGCTACGAGATCATCTCCGAACTCGGGCAGGGTTCCATGGGCGTGGTCTACAAGGCCCGCGACCCGATGCTGGATCGCATTGTCGCGATCAAAACCATCAACCTGACGCTGCCGAAGGAGGAACTGGCCGAATACGAGGCGAGGTTCTACCAGGAAGCCAAAGCGGCGGGCGGCCTGTCCCACCGCAATATCGTCACCATTCACGACATCGGCCGCAGCGAACGCGTCGCCTACATGGCAATGGAGTTTCTCGAAGGCCAGGAATTGCGCCGCCTGTTGCAATCGCGCGTGCCGATCGCAGTCTCACAAGCCCTGGATATCGGGGCGCAAGTCGCCGACGGCCTGCAATTCGCGCACGAACGGCAGATCATTCACCGCGACATCAAGCCCGCAAATATCATGGTGCTCAACGACGGGCTGATCAAGATCACCGATTTCGGCATTGCGCGCATGCGCAACAACGAAGTCAAGACCATGACCGGCATGATTCTGGGTTCGCCCAAGTACATGTCGCCGGAACAGGTATCCGGCAAGCGCGCGGACACGCGCTCCGACATCTTCTCGCTGGGGGTCGTGCTCTACGAAATGCTGACTGGCACCTCGCCCTTCGTCGCCGACAACATCCACGGCGTGATGTACCAGACCATGAACTTCAATCCGCCGGCGCCAAAGACGCTCAATCCCGACCTGCCGGATGTCCTCAACTTCATCATTGCAAAGGCACTGGCCAAAAACCTGGACGACCGCTACCAGGACGCAAAAGATCTCTCCAGTGACCTGCGCCAGGCCCAGTCGGTGCTGTCCGGCGAGTCGGCAGCGCCGGGGCTTGCGGCCGATCCAATGACCACGCCGTTCGTCGAACCTGCCTCACCGCTGACACGGCAGGAAGATAAGGAGGCGCGCATTCTCGGCATGGCCCAACACGGGGCTAACGAGCAATCCCGCTTGGATCCGGCGCAGGACGATGCGGGCGTTGCGGAGACCGAATCCACCACCCATCCGACGCTTGGCCTGTCAAAAGCATTTGATTCGTTCGACGCCACCATGCGGCTTGCGGCCCTGACCGGCATGGAAAAGGAGCTGGACAAGTTTTCGGAAACGCAGAAGATCGCCCGCCTGAAGGCGCTGGCGGATGCAAAGCGGGCCGCCGCGTCCACATTGTCGGGCAGCGCGACCTGGCAGCGGTCGGCCGCAGGCGCGCAAAATTCGGCGCCCACGGGCATTACGGCTGGACAGCTGAAATTGATCTGGATCGGCAGCGGTTTGATGGCGTTCGCGGCGGCGGCGCTGTTCCTGGTGCGCTGAATAATTTCCGGCCACGCTGGAGACCCGCCCGCGGCGGAGAATTTAACTCAGCACGCGATTTGACCCAGCGCACGATTTACTTCAGCCCACGGTTGGTTCAACGCACGTTCGCGACCGCTTCCTCCACGCGCTCCACGCTGACCACCTCGATCCCATCGATCGCCGCCTTGGGAGCATTCGCTTTCGGAATGATCGCAAGCCTGAATCCGAGCTTGGCCGCTTCCCTGAGCCGTTCCTGGCCGCGCTGCACCGGCCGCACTTCGCCGGCCAGCCCGATCTCGCCGAAGGCGATCAATTTTTCGGGCAAGGGTTTGTTCCGCAGCGATGATACGATCGCCAGCAACACCGGCAGGTCGGCTGCGGGCTCGTCGATCTTGACGCCGCCCACCGCATTCACAAAAACGTCCTGGTCGAAAGCGGCAATGCCGGCGTGCCGGTGCAGCACGGCGAGCAACATCGCCAGCCGGTTCTGTTCGAGGCCCACACTCAGCCGCCGCGGATTCGGCGCATGCGCCTCATCCACGAGCGCCTGCACTTCGACCAGAAGCGGACGGCTGCCTTCCTGGGTAACCATCACGCACGAACCGGCCACCTGCGTCTCGTGATGCGACAGAAACAATGCGGACGGGTTGGACACCCCGCGCAAACCGCGATCGGTCATTGCGAACACGCCCAGCTCGTTGACCGCCCCGAAGCGGTTCTTGATCGCGCGCACCAGCCGGAAACTGGAATGGGTTTCGCCTTCGAAATACAGGACCGCGTCGACCATGTGCTCGAGCACGCGCGGGCCGGCCAGCGCTCCCTCCTTGGTGACATGACCGATCAGCAACAAGGCGGTTCCCGAGGACTTGGCGAAACGCGTCAGCTGTGCCGCACATTCGCGCACCTGCGCGACGCTGCCGGGTGCGGACTGCAGCGCCTCCGAATAGATGGTCTGGATCGAATCGATCACGGCCACGTCGGGCTTTTGCGTCGACAATACTGACAGCACTTTCTCGAGCTGTATTTCCGCAAGCAGGTTCAAGTCTGCCGCATCAACCGCCAGGCGCCGCGCACGCAGCGCGATCTGCTGGGCCGATTCCTCCCCGCTGACATAGATCGCGTTGCAGCCTGCACCCATGATCGCCAGCGCCTGCAGCAGCAGCGTGGATTTGCCGATGCCCGGATCCCCGCCGAGCAGCACGACCGCTCCGGTCACCAGCCCGCCGCCGAGCACCCGGTCCAGTTCACCGATGCCGGTGGGCCGTCGCGGCTCTTCGCGGGCATCGACGTCGCCCAGTTTCTGCAATTTGCTGGTTTCGGCGACCGACAGATAGCGCGATCCCGCCGCCTTCTCGGCGATGGTCTCGACCAGCGTGTTCCAGGCAGTGCAATGCGGACACTGGCCTTGCCATTTGGGGGTCTGGCCGCCGCACTCGGTGCAGGTGTAGACCGTTTTCGCCTTCGCCATCGCCTTTAGCCCGCTTCACGGATCGGCACGCGCCGCCCCAGTGCGCACAATAATTCGTAGCTCACGGTGCCCGCTGCCGCCGCAACCTCCTCGACCGGCAGACCTGCTCCCCACAATACCGCCTGACTGCCGACGATTGCGTGCGGGACATTGGTCAGGTCCACGCACAACATGTCCATCGACACGCGACCGGCCATCGGCACGCGAACGCCTTCGACGAGCACCGGCACACCGTTATAGGCGTGGCGCGGATAACCATCGGCATAGCCGCACGCGATCACGCCGATACGCATCGGGCGGTCGGCCGAGAACAGGCCGCCATAACCGACGGTGTCCCCGGGCCTGAGGTGCTGGATGGCGATGATCGAACTCGTCAGCGTCATCACCGCTTTCAACCCCAGGGTCTGCGCATTCGCATCCTGCAGGGGGCTCGCACCGTAGAGCATCAGGCCGGGGCGCACCCAGTCGCCGCGCACGTCGGGAAACCGCAGCAACGCCGCGGAGTTCGCCAGCGAGCGTGCATAGCCCGGACGCGCGACGCGACTTTCGAATTCGCGCACTTGCCAGTCGACGCCGCTGACGCCTTCGGCATCGGAAAAATGCGTGGCCAGCACGATCTTGCCCACGCACGGCAGGGCATTCATCTCCGCAATGACGTTGTCCGCGTCGGCAGCCGGGAATCCGAGCCGGTTCATGCCGGTATTGAATTTCAGGAATACGTCGATTTTTTTGTCATCGCGCAAGCCCCTCAGTATCTGCAGTTGCTCGCGGGAATGCACCATGACGGTGAATCCGTGATGCACGATTTCCGGCAGCTCCGCAGCCGAGAAAAAACCTTCAAGCAGCAGGATGCGCTGACGGTAACCGGCATCCCGCAATCTCACCGCGTCGTCGAGTTCCAGCAACGCGAATCCCTCCGCGTCCGCCAGGCTGCGCGCGACGCGCATCAGTCCGTGGCCGTATGCATTGGCCTTGACGACGGCCATCATCGCAGCGCTGCCGGCATGCCGCCGCGCAACGGCAAAATTGTTCTTCAGGGCGGCAAGGTCGAAACTAGCCTGAATCGGACGGGACATGTAAGGTTTGTTTTCCCAACTTTTGGAACAGGGAGCAACGATGGGTCGTTATTCTATGCGTTCGGGCCCAGGATCAGGCAGGCTGTTTATGTCGCACACGCGATACCGGTACATTTAATGTGGTATAAAGCCGCCGGTCGAAGACGCAATGACTGTTAACGAAAAAAAGCCGGACTCACCGCCCCTGCCCGCCCCGACGCCATGAACCGCGGGTTCTACACCATCCTGGCCGCGCAGTTTTTCTCCGCGCTGGCCGACAACGCTCTGCTGTTCGCCGCGATCGCCTTGCTGGCGAGCCTCAATGCACAGGCTTGGCAAACGCCCGTACTGCAGCAGTTCTTCGTCTTCGCCTATATCGTGCTGGCGCCCTTCGTGGGGCCGTTCGCGGACTCCCTGCCCAAGGGCCGCGTGATGTTCGTTGCCAACGCCGTGAAACTGCTGGGCTGCATCGCCATGCTCATGGGCACGCATCCGCTGCTCGCCTACGGCCTCGTCGGCGTCGGCGCCGCGATGTATTCGCCGGCCAAGTACGGCATCCTGACCGAATTCCTTCCGCACCAGAAACTGGTGCTCGCCAATGGCTGGATGGAAGGTCTGACCGTGGCGGCGATCATCCTCGGGTCCATCCTCGGCGGCATCATGGTCAGCAGCAAGTTCGCCTCCTATGTTTTCGCGCGGGTGGACCTGCCGCTCATCGAAACCGGCATCGATACGCCGCCGGAACTGGCGATCGTGGTCATCCTGGTGTTCTATTTCATTGCGGCGATGATCAACCTGTACATCCCCAAAGTCGCCATCGACCACAAGCTGCCAAAACGCAATCCCGTATTCATCATGCAGGATTTCTGGCACAGCTTCCGCTTGCTGTGGCGCGATCCGCTCGGCCAGGTCTCGCTCGCGGTGACCACGCTGTTCTGGGGGGCGGGCGCGACCCTGCGCCTGATCGTGCTGACCTGGGCATCGATGGCGCTCAAGTTCAGCCTGGAAAAAGCCACCCAGCTAACCGCGGTCGTCGCCCTTGGGATCGCGTTGGGATCGGTACTGGCGGCAAGATATGTTTCGTTGAAGCGCGCGGTTCGCGTGCTTCCGGTGGGCATCGCAATGGGCCTTCTGGTCATCACGATGGTGTTCGTCACGGACTGGCGCCTCGCGATCGTCCTGCTGGTGCTGATCGGAGCGATGGGGGGTTACTTCGTGGTGCCGATGAACGCCCTGCTGCAGCATCGCGGCCACCTGCTGATGGGTGCAGGCCACTCGATCGCCGTGCAGAATTTCAACGAAAACCTGTCGATCCTGGTTCTGCTGGGCGTCTATGCGCTGATGATCAAAATCGACTTACCCCTCCAGGCAATCATCATCTCCTTCGGCCTGTTCATCGCGGTCGCAATGGCCTACCTGACCCGAAAACACTGGCACGACCAGGATCACAGCTAAAGGACGACCGGTTTGTCTGGAAGTTCGTTGGGGCCCCGGCGGCCGCCCGGAAAATGCGATTTCAGCAAACCCGAAACACGTTCGATCCCGCGCAACACACCCTGCTCGAAGTTTTTCTCGCGAAATGCGCTCTCCATTTCGCGACAGATCCCTTCCCAGCCGTCGCTGCCGACCCGTCCATGAATGCCGCGGTCTGCGATGATTTCGACGTTGCGATCAGCCAGCAGAAGATAGATCAGCACACCGTTGTTGTGTTCCGTATCCCAAACCTTCAACGCGGAAAAGACGTCGAGCGCGCGCTCGCGGGCGGTTAAGCCGCGCAAAAGCGATGTTGTATCCAGGGCGTGTTCCACCGCAAAGCGAATCTGGCCCCCGTGCCGCGCCTCGGATTGCGGTGGAACA
>DATFUO010000246.1:0-4362 GCA_035260785.1 Burkholderiales bacterium | reverse complement strand
GGTCCGCATTTCGATTGGTCCGTCTCGGTCAGTCGATCAAAGCGGGTTTCGATTACCTGATGCAGTCGATTCACGAGGGTCGTCAGGCTTTGGCTGCCGGTGTCGATGGTGACATGCGCCACTTCCCGATAGAGCGGATCGCGCATTTCGTACAAATCGTTGAGGCGCGCACGCGGATCCGCGGTTTGCAAAAGCGGGCGATTCTTGTCATGCCGCGTGCGATTGAGCAGGTCCTTTACAGTGGCCCTTAAATATACGACCGTGCCCCTGGCCCGAAGCCGTTCTCTATTCTCAACGGCCAGCACTGCGCCCCCGCCGGTCGCGAGCACGACCTCGTGCAACGCGGTCAACTCATCGAGAACGGCCGATTCGCGCTGGCGGAAGCCCGGCTCACCCTCGATCTCGAAGATTACGGGAATTTTCACCCCGGTACGCTCTTCGATCACGTGATCCGAGTCATAAAAAACTTTGTTAAGGCGCTTCGCCAGGACGCGCCCAACCGAAGTCTTGCCGGCACCCATCATCCCGACCAGGAAAATGCTTCCTGGAATGGTCGAACCGGACTTCTCCGAACTGGTGGCCGTTGCACTGTCCATGGCGGCATTTTAACGAAACCGCGGCTACGAAGCCCGGTTGCGGCAAAAAAACGGCCGCAGATCGCTGCGGCCGTTTCCCTATCTGTGAAGCGGGGTTCTTCAGCGCACGCTGAGGGAATCCTTGATCACCCTGGGTGTAACGAATATCAGCAACTCCTGCTTGTTGTTGCTCCTAAGATCCTGGCGGAAAAAGAAGCCCAGCAGGGGAATGTCCCCAAGCAACGGGACTTTTGTCAGAGTCGAGGATTCGTCCTGCGTGTAAATACCACCAAGACCCACGGTGCCGCCATTTTCCACCAACACCTCGGTTGCGATCTGCTTGGTGTCGATGGCCGGTCCGGCGCTGGTATTCGCGCCGACACTGTCCTTGTTGATGTTCAGCTTCATCTTGATGTTGTCGTCGGGCGTGATCTGCGGCTTGACCTTCAGGCTCAGAGTCGCCTTGGCGAAAGATACGCTCGTCGCACCGCTACTGGTCGCCTGCTGGTAGGGAATCTGTGTGCCTTGCTCGATGATGGCTTCCACGTTGTCCGCAGTAATCACGCGCGGGCTGGATATGATCTTGCCCTTGCCGTCCGCCTGCAAAGCAGAAATTTCCAAATTCAGGAACTTGGTCATCGCGTCGTTCATCAGGATCAGCGAAAGCTGCCCTGGATTCACGCCGCCGAGACCCGGAGCCGGCATATTGGAAATGGTCGAATCGGTCAGGAAAACCGGCGTGGTCGAGGTTTGACCGGTGTGAAAGCCCGTATCCGCAAGGCCGCCGCCGATCACTGCCCGGTTGGTTCCACCAGGAATCTGGTCACCCCGACCGCTTGTATCGTGATAACCCAGACGGGCGCCGATATTGCGACTGAAGGTGTCGGTCGCCTCAACGATGCGCGCCTCGATCAATACCTGTCGAACCGAGACATCGGTTTTCTTGAGTAAGTCCCGAATCTCGTCGAGTTTCACCGGAGTATCCTGGACAAATATCTGATTCGTCCTGGAATCGACGACCGCGCTGCCGCGCTTGGACAAAATTCTCTGCGCGGAATCGGTTATGATTTTCTGGAAATCCTCGGCCTTCTGATAGTTCAACTGGAAACTTTCCGTGCGCAGCGGTTCCAGCTCGGAAATCTGTTGCCGCGCCTCCAGCGCCAGTTTCTCCTTCGTAGCCAATTCGTCACGCGGCGCGATCCAGACCACGTTGCCGGTCTTGCGCATGTCCAGGCCCTTGGCCTGAAGAATGATGTCCAGCGCCTGGTCCCAGGGGACGTCCTTCAGGCGCAGGGTGAGGTTGCCGTTCACGGTATCGCTGGTGATGATATTAAGGCTCGTGAAGTCGGCTATCACCTGCAACACGGCGCGCACTTCAATGTTCTGGAAATTCAGCGACAGCTTTTCGCCGGTATAACTGCTTGAAGCCTTTGGCTTGCCGGCCTCCTCGACCACGGGTTTCACTTCGATGATGAAGCGGTTGTCGGTCTGATAGGCAGACTGTTCCCAGCGGCCTTTCGGCGTAAGGGTTATGCGGGTATTTGCCCCGGAACGGGTAACTTCGAAATTGTCGACCTGGGTTCCGAAGTCGGTAACATCGTAGCGTCGCTCAAGTGCTGGCGGCAGGGCAGTCTGGATGAAATCGACCAGAACGCTCCTTCCCTGCTGGCGCAGATCGATACCGGTCGTCGCGTCCGCGAGATCGACGATGATCTGCGCTTCGCCGTTCCTGCCGCGATGAAAATCAATGTCGCGCACCGCGTGTCCTTCACCGCTTGCCTTGGGTTCGGCAAAGGCGGTCGAGGAATCAGTCGAGGCTGTCGCCGCAACGGCTCCACTATCCAGCGTAATCACAACCATGTTTCCATCAATCTTGGTGTCGTACTTGACCATTTTTGCAAGGTTAAACACCACCCGCGTGCGCCCCCCCGATTGCCCGAGTCGGATCGTGCGCAAATCGCCCTGATTGACGTCCTGCGAATTCTTTCCGAGGCCATTCGCGGTGCTGGGAAAATCGAATGCGACGCGCGGGGGATTGTTGACGGTGAACGCTGCCGGGGGATTTGTCGGCGCATCCTTGAATCCCAGTTTGACCGTCACGATTCCCGCCTGAGTGGAGACATCTATGGACTGGATTACATTGCCGGCGGGGGACGCAGGTTTGTCCTGTCCCTGAACAACCCCGCATACCAGGAAAACCAGGCCCAGCGGCGCGACAAGCTTGATCAAACGACCGATGCGTTTCATATTCGCGTGCTCCTTGAGTTCATTGCTCGAGCAGCTGCAAACTGCTTGTGCGCTCGGTCCAGGATCCGGAAGACGAATCCTGGATCACTTCCTTGAGTGTCACGGTCGATTCGCTGATCGAAGTCACGACACCGAAATTTTGTCCGAGATAGCTGCCGGACTTGACGCGATAAAGATTGTTGTCCGGCGTCTTGATTAGCGCGAAGCGGACCTGCTTCTGTTCCAGCGTGCCAACCATCTGCAGGCTCTCGAGCGGAAACGCTTCCAGTGCCTCCTTGCGGCGATTCAAGTCCGGACGGGGGCCACCCCCCGCTCCGCCGCGCGTATCGGCGACGGTCTTGCGCGGCTTGAATGGATCCGGCAAATCGAATGCGTTGTAGGCAAATGGTTCGAACTGCCTGACCTCCGGAATCGGCTCCACCCGCCCGCGCAGTCCCTCTCCCGAGTCCTTGACGAACTGCTTGAGATCGGAAAACTGTTCGCCGCCGCAACCGGACAGGAACAATGCCGCAACCAACAGGGCATAGAAAGCGCGCATCATTTCTTGGGAGCGGCGGCGGCCCGCGCAGCCTTGCGCTGGGCCGCAACTTCGCTGTCATCCAGATAGCGAAATGTTTTGGCCACGGCGTCCAGGGTCAGGCCGCCCTTGGTCGTACTCAACGAAACGTCATTCAATGTGACGATGCGGGAAAGTTGGGAAATGTCGCTCGCGAACGCGCCGATGTCGTGATAGTTACCGGCGAGTCTGATCGTAATTGGCAACTCCGCATAAAATTCAGACCGGGTTTCCGCTGGGGCGGGGCGGAACAATTCGAACTGAAGGCCGCGACCCAAACCCGCCTGATTGATATCGGTCAGCAGCGCTTCCATTTCCGACTTGTTCGGCAGCTGCTTGAGCATTTCACCGAAGGATTCCTCGATTTCGGCCAGTTGCTTGCGGTACGCGTCGAGGTTTACCGCCTGTTTTTTCTTGTCCAGGAAAGAAGTTCGCAGATCCTGCTCTTTTGCCCGATCCTGCGCCAAATCGTCGAGCTGGTTCTGCCAATCGAACCAGTACCCCGCAAACACGAGCAAAAGCAGCAAAATGAATAGTGCGCCCAGTTTCGGCAAGGCCGGCCAGCTGCCGATATCGCGCGGATTCAGTCTTCGAAGGTCGTCGAGCGTCATGGGGGTCAGGTTTTCGGCGCGGGAGGCACGGCGGCGGGCGCGCCAGTATTCGGACGCGGGGCGTTTTCCTCTTTGGGCCGCGAAATATTGACGTTCAAATTGAATTCGTTCAGGGCCGCATTATCGACGGTGACCGCCTTGATTTCGATTAAAGAGGGGCTTTCAAGCCAGGGAGAGGCCTCGAAATTACGCATGAGCGTCGAAACGCGCGCGTTGGATGTTGCATAACCGATCACATTCACCTTCTGGCCGGTCTGCTTCACAGATTTAAGATATATGCCGTCCGGGAGCTGCCTCACGAGTTGATCGAGCAATCGAACCGTTTCGGTCCGGTTGGTCTGCAAAGATTCCACCACCCGCTTGCGCGCCAGCA
>DATFUO010000245.1:0-9311 GCA_035260785.1 Burkholderiales bacterium | reverse complement strand
CCACGGCGCAGGTAAAGCTCGACGGATACCGGGCGGTTCCGGCCACGAGTCCCTGATCGGGTGTATCTACATAATAGCTGTGCACAAAATAGAACCGGCTGCCATCGGCGATCCCATCCCACATCGGGTGGGGCATTGCCTGGTAGACCTGGTTCCAGCCCATGTGCGGCACCTTTAGTTTTTCACCCTGGCCACTCAATGTGCGGGCGGCCGGGAAGCGAACGACTTTGCCGGGAAGCACGCCCATCCCCGGGGTATCCCCTTCCTCGCTGTGCTCGAACAGCATTTGCAAACCGATGCACAGTCCCAGAAACGGTTTGCTACGCGCTGCCTCGAGCAACGGTGCGCGCAGGCCACGTGCGTCCATTTCGCGCATGCAATCCGGCATCGCGCCCTGTCCCGGAAACACGATACGCCCGGCTGTCCGAATATCAGCCGGGTCGCTAGTCACGGTGATGACTTTGGCCGGCGCAACGTGTTCGAGTGCTTTCGCGACTGAACGCAGGTTGCCCATCCCGTAATCAACCACTGCAATATCAATCATGGACCAGTGTTCATTGCGTCGAAACACTTACCTTTATTCACGGCCGGATCAGAGGCTGCCCTTGGTTGATGGCAGCACGCCGCCAGCACGCGCATCGAGTTCGACCGCCATGCGCAGAGCCCGTCCGAATGCCTTGAAGATGGTTTCGGCCTGATGATGAGCGTTTCGGCCTTTCAGGTTGTCGACGTGCAGTGTTACCAAAGCATGATTAACAAATCCATGGAAAAACTCGTGCACCAGGTCGACGTCGAATTCACCGATCAGCCCGCGGGCGTAGTCGACCGTATATTCGAGACCGGGCCGCCCCGAGAGGTCGACCACCACGCGCGACAGCGCTTCATCCAGAGGAACATAGGCGTGACCATAGCGACGCACGCCTTTCTTGTCGCCGATAGCTTTGGTAAAGGCCTGGCCGAGCGTGATTCCGACGTCCTCGACAGTATGGTGGGCATCGATATGAAGATCGCCCTTGGCCTCGACTTCAAGATCAACCATGCCGTGACGCGCAACCTGGTCGAGCATGTGGTCGAAGAATCCAATCCCGGTTGCAAGCCTGGATTTGCCGCTACCATCCAGATTGAGGCTAACCTCGATCTTCGTTTCGAGGGTATTGCGGGTGACTTGGGCTTGGCGCATGGGAGAACGGTCTCAAATTGGCCCTATCCTAACTCAATTAGGACAACGCGGACGATGGCGACGCCGCCGCTGACTCATTGAGAATCCCAGCCAGAGCCGCAACCAGGGATTCGCATTGCGCGTCCGTGCCGATGGTAATGCGCAGGTAAGACGCAATTCTGGCCGGATTCTGAAAATTTCTCACCACGATGCCACGCCCCCGCAATTGCGACGCCAGATCTGCACCCGAGCACCGCGAATGCCGGACAAACACGAAGTTCGCAGTCGAGGGAACGATCTCGAAATCCAGTTTCTGCAGCCCGGCAATGAGACGTTCGCGGCTTTCGATCACCCTGCGCCACGTATCCTCGAAATAAGATTGATCCTCCATTGCGGCCACGGCACCCGCCTGGGCGAAACGATCGAGAGGATAGGAGTTGAAGCTGTCCTTGACCCGGTTCAACGCCTCTATCAGGTCCGGGTGACCGATGGCATATCCCACACGAAGGCCGGCGAGCGAGCGCGACTTGGACAAAGTGTGCGTGACCAGCAGGTTGGGATAACGCGACACCAGTGGGACGGCGGAAATGCCGCCGAAATTCACATACGCCTCGTCGATGACGATCACGGAACCTGCGCTTGCCTGCAGCAACCTCTCGATTTCCGACTGCGCCAGCAAACGCGCTGTCGGCGCATTGGGATTGGGGAAGACAATCCCGCCGTTGGCCTGAAGATAATCGTCGACATCGATCTCGAAAGAGCCGGTCAGCGCGACCTCGCGATACTCGATGCCATAGAGGCGGCAATAGACCGGATAAAAGCTGTAGGTGATGTCCGGAAACAGCACTGGAGAGTCGTGCTTGAGCAACGCCTGAAAGGTGTGCGCCAGGACCTCGTCCGAACCGTTGCCAACGAATACGTTTGCCGCCGTCACCTCGTGGCTCGTGGCGATGGCTTGCCGCAGCCGGTCACTGAGGGGATCGGGATACAGCCGCAGAGAATCTCCCAGTTCGGCCCGTAACGCCTCCAGTACCCGCGGACCGGGGCCGTAGGGATTCTCGTTGGTGTTGAGCTTGACCAGATTCGCCAGCCTGGGCTGCTCGCCCGGAACATAGGGCGTCAGACCATGAACCACAGCGCTCCAGAAACGGCTCATCGATGGATCCGATACTGGGCGGATTTCGCGTGGGCGGGCAGCCCCTCACCGCCGGCCAGTTCGGCCGCGATGAGTCCAAGCTTGCGTGCGCCTTCGGGAGATGCTTCGATCAGGCTGGTGCGCTTCTGAAAGTCATAGACTCCGAGCGGCGAGGAAAATCGCGCCGTGCGCGAGGTCGGCAACACGTGGTTCGGTCCCGCGCAGTAGTCGCCCAATGCTTCGGACGTGTATCGACCGAGAAAAATCGCCCCGGCGTGGCGGATTTTATCGGCCCAGCGCCGCGGTTCCTCGACTGACAGTTCCAGGTGCTCCGGTGCGATGCGGTTGGCGATCGCACAGGCTTCCTCCAGGTCACGGGTTTCGATCAACGCACCGCGGGCGCCCAGCGACGCCTTGATTACACTCGCGCGCGCCATTTCCCTGAGCTGGCGCTCGATGCTGGCGGCAACCTTTTCGATGAAGCCGGCATCCGGACAGAGCAGGATCGCCTGCGCCATTTCGTCATGCTCGGCTTGCGAAAAAAGGTCCATCGCAATCCAGTCCGGATCGGTCGCACCGTCGCATATGACCAGGATCTCCGAAGGGCCTGCAACCATGTCGATGCCCACGACACCAAAGACACGACGTTTCGCGGCGGCCACATAGGCGTTGCCGGGACCGACGATCTTGTCTACCTGCGCAATGGTTCGGGTCCCATAAGCCAGCGCGGCCACCGCCTGGGCTCCGCCGATGGTAAATACCCTATCCACCCCCGCGATGCTCGCCGCCGCCAAGACCAGTTCGCTGCGCTCCCCGCGCGGGGTCGGCACCACCATGATGATTTCAGACACGCCCGCGACTTTCGCGGGGAGTGCGTTCATCAATACCGTGGACGGATAGGCCGCCTTGCCGCCGGGAACGTAAACGCCGACCCGATCCAGGGGTGTGACCTTCTGTCCCAGCGTAGTGCCGTCCGGTTCTGTGTACTGCCAGGAAGCCAGCGGCTGGCGTTCGTGATAGCCGCGGATGCGTGCGGCGGCCTGTTCGAGTGCGTCGCGCCTTGCCGGGGCCAGCCCCGCGAGCGCCCGGGTGAATTCCTTCCGGGGAATTTCGAGAGAGGCGAGCGAATCCGCCGCCAGCCGGTCGAACTTGTTCGTGTATTCGAGGACAGCCTCGTCGCCGCGCGATCGCACGTCCCGCAAGATAGCTTCGACGGTGCTTTCGACGCGCTCATCCTGTGCGCCCTCGAAAGCCAGCAAGTTCACGAGCTTCGGCTCGAATTCCGGTTCACGCGTAGACAACCGCGCGATTGTGCTCATGCGGGTACCCTCAACGCAGCCGCGCGAAATGCGTCGATCACCGGCTGAATCTCCGCGCGTTTGAGTTTCAGTGCAGCCTGGTTGACGATCAGTCGTGCGCTGATCGGCATGATCTCCTCGACCGCCCTGAGTTGGTTGGCGCGCAACGTATTGCCGCTGGAAACCAGATCGACGATGGCATCGGCCAATCCGACCAAAGGCGCGAGTTCCATGGACCCGTACAGCTTGATCAGGTCGACATGCACGCCTTTTGCCGCAAAGTGCTCGCGCGCCGTCTTGAGATATTTGGTTGCGACGCGCAGGCGCGCGCCGCGCCGCACGGCCGCTTCATAGTCAAATCGCTCCGGCACCGCCACCATCATGCGGCATTTCGCAATGTCCAGATCGAGAGGCTGGTAGAGCCCCGTGCCGCCGTGCTCGAGCAACACATCCTTGCCGGCAATGCCGAGGTCGGCGGCTCCGTACTGCACATAGGTGGGCACATCGGATGCCCGCACTATGATGACACTCACGTCGCCACGATTGGTCTGGATGATGAGCTTGCGCGAAATCTCCGGATCCTCGGACGCAACGATGCCCGCCGCCTTCAGCAGCGGCGCGGTCTCTTCGAATATGCGCCCTTTCGACAGGGCGATTCTGATGCTCACGTGCGTCGACTCCCCGCGTGCCGTCAATGGGCGCGCCTGATGCGCGCGCCCAGCTGACTGAGTTTTTCCTCGATACATTCATAACCGCGGTCGAGATGGTAGACACGGTCCACCAGTGTCTCGCCCTTCGCTACAAGTCCGGCCAGCACCAGGCTCGCAGACGCGCGCAGATCGGTAGCCATGACATGGGCGCCCTGCAATGCATTGACTCCATGCACGATTGCCGTGTTGCCTTCCACTTCAATGTTAGCGCCCAAACGGCGCAATTCCTGCACGTGCATGAAGCGATTTTCGAAAATCGTCTCTGTTACCAGGGCGGTACCCACCGCCACGCTGTTAAGTGCCATGAATTGCGCCTGCATATCGGTCGGAAATGCCGGGTAGGGCGCAGTCCGGAGGCTTACGGACTTGAGGCCTCCGTTGGTCGAAAGCCGTATCCAGTCATCGCCATGTTCGATGTAGGCACCCGCTTCCTGCAGCTTACCTATGACCGCGTCCAGTATGTTCGGGCGCGTGCCCTTGAGTTTGATTTCGCCGCCAGTTGCCGCCGCGGCACAAAGAAATGTCCCGATTTCGATCCGATCCGGCATCACCCGATGCGTCGCCCCGCGCAACTCCTCGACCCCCTCGATCGTTATGACGTCGCTGCCCGCACCGCTGACGCGGGCGCCCATCGCATTCAGGCATTCCGCGAGGTCGACGACTTCAGGCTCGCGAGCGGCATTCTCGAGCACCGTGACGCCGTCTGCGAGCACCGCCGCCATCATCAGGTTCTCGGTACCAGTCACTGTGACCAGGTCGAGGACGATGCGCGTGCCCTTGAGACGCCCGGCGCGGGCCAGGATATAGCCCTGCTCTATGTCGATCTGCGCCCCCAACGATTGAAGCCCCTTGATGTGCAGATCAACAGGGCGTTGACCGATGGCGCAGCCGCCCGGCAGCGATACCCGCGCCTGGCCAAAACGCGCAATCATGGGCCCGAGCACCAGAATCGACGCGCGCATGGTTTTGACAAGTTCATACGGCGCAGACAGGTTATGCACCTTCCCGGCGCTCAGCCCGACTCCCAGTTTCTCGTCCAGAGAGACCTCCACGCCCATTTGCGCGAGCAGGTTCAGCGTGGTGGTCACGTCGCGCAGATGGGGGACGTTTTGCAGCCTGAGCATGCCGGGCGTGAGGAGCGCGGCGCAAAGAATCGGCAGAGCCGCATTCTTGGCGCCGGAAACGCGCACTTCCCCGGTCAGCGGCACGCCGCCCTGGATGACTAGTTTATCCACTTGGCGTACGGGCTAGCGAACGGCCCAGTCTTCCGGTGAGAAGGTTTTCATGGACAGCGCGTGAATTTCCTCGCGCATCCGATCCCCCAGCGCCCGATAGACAACCTGATGCTGCTGGACGCGCGATTTGCCGCGGAATTCGGAGCTTACGATCACAGCCTCGAAGTGATGACCGTCACCCGCAACTTCAACGTGATCGCAGGTGAGGTTTTGCTGAATGTAAGACTTGACCTGTTCCGGGGTGACCATAAAACAACTCTTCAAAGACGCAGCTTGTAGCCGCGTTTGAGTAGCGACAAGGTGGCGAATGATAAAGCCAAAAGGCAACCGCCCACAATCGCGAAGCTGAGCCTGGGCGAAACGTCCGATACACCGAAGAAGCCGTAACGGAAACCGTCGATCATGTAGAAAAACGGGTTGAAGTGCGAAACCTCCTGCCAGAAAAGCGGAAGGGAGTGTATCGAGTAGAACACGCCCGACAGGAAGGTCAGCGGAATGATGATGAAGTTCTGGAAGGCCGCGAGCTGGTCGAATTTCTCTGCCCAGATGCCTGCGACGATCCCGAGAGCGCCCAATAGTCCCGAACCAAGCAGGGCAAATGACAATACCCAGAGCGGGCTCTGCATCGGCACCGGTACAAAGACCGCCGTGATTGCGAATACCCCGAACCCGACCATCACGCCGCGCACGACAGAGGCCAGCACGTAGGCGGCAAAAAACTCGAGATGCGACAGCGGCGGCAATAGTACGAATATGATGTTGCCGGTTACCTTGGACTGGATCAGGCTGGAGGAGCTGTTGGCGAAGGAGTTCTGCAACAACGACATCATCGCCAGACCGGGAACGAGGAAAGCCGTATAACGCACGCCGGGATAGACCTGGACATGCTCTTCCAACACGTGGGAGAAAATCAGCAGATAGAGCAGTGCTGTGAGCACCGGCGCCAGAACGGTCTGAAAACTGACCTTCCAGAATCGAGTGATCTCCTTGCGAAACAGGGTGGAGAAACCCGTCATCGGCATGGGATTATCAAGCGTTCAATCCCTGCGCATGATCTCAACGAAGACTTCTTCGAGGTCGGGCTGTTCCAGTTCCATGAACGCCACTGTGAGGTCACTTTTCCGGATTTCGGCCAGGACGGTTTCAACCTCGGCGTAGTCTCTCAGCGCAAGCAGGTATTCCCCGTTAGTCGGTTTGGTCGCCATCATCGGCGCGAGCACCTCCGGCAGGGCGCCACGCACCAATCGCAGGCGCAACTGTGCTCCGGAATAGCCTTTTAGCAGATTGTGCGTGGAATCGAGCGCGACCAGTTTGCCCTGTTTGAGCATGCCTACGCGGCTGCAAAGCGCTTCGGCTTCGTCGAGATAGTGCGTGGTC
The DNA here is from genome assembly GCA_035260785.1 of Burkholderiales bacterium. Classification (GTDB taxonomy): domain Bacteria; phylum Pseudomonadota; class Gammaproteobacteria; order Burkholderiales; family JACQAP01; genus JACQAP01. The sequence continues at coordinate 2,397 of DATFUO010000245.1, read as the reverse complement.
AGCACTATGGTATGCCCGCCGTCATTCAGCTGACGGATAAACTGCCACAATCCCTGGCGCAACTCGACGTCCACACCTGCAGTCGGCTCATCGAGAATGATGACCGGCGGCTTGTGCACCAGCGCCTGGGCCACCAGCACGCGCCGCTTCATGCCGCCTGAAAGCGAGCGCATGTTGAAATCGGCCCGGTCCGTTAAATCGAGCCTGGCCATGACTTCATCGATCCAGTCATCGTTTTGGCCGAGCCCGAAATAGCCGGATTGGAACTGCAGGGTCTCCCGCACGGTGAAGAAAGGGTCGAACACGAGTTCCTGCGGGACGACGCCGATAGATCGCCGCGCGCCACGGTAATCGGCCGTTACGTCGTGTCCCATGACCTTGACGCCGCCGGCGTCCGCGCGCGCCAGACCGGCAAGGATGCTGATCAGGGTCGTCTTGCCCGCGCCATTCGGACCGAGCAGCGCAAAAAATTCCCCTTGCGGGATCTCCAGATCGATGTCGACGAGCGCCCGCACAGGCCCATAGGCCTTGGAGACCCCGCGTATTTCAATGGCAGGCTGCACGCGGAAAGGGGCTGCGCCGGGTTTGTTGGAAAACGCTAGTCGGCAGCGAACGGGACCAGGTCGCCGACGCCGTAAAGCTCCGCGAGGCTGCGCAAATTGTCCCTTACATTGGCAAAGGCAATCTGTCTGCCACTGCTGCCAAAGCGTCGCGTCCATTCCAGCAGCAGACTCAATGCGGAAGAATCGGCGGCGATCACCCCTGCCAGGTCGATGATGACGCTGTCGCCATCGAATGCGGCGCCCTCCGCAATCAAATTCCCGACGTTGTCGAGCGTGATCGGGCCATCGATCAGATAACGATTCCCCTGCCGGACGATCATTTCTTCGGTCCCGCGGCCGTCTTGCCGCTGTTTTTATCGATCAAGCTCTGGATCAGTCTGTCAATCCCGCCGGCCTGGATCTCCTGGGCGAACAGATTGCGATAGTTGATGATCAGGCTCGCGCCGGCCACCCGAACGTCGTAAACCTTCCAGCCTCCGGGCGAGTTGCCCATGTCGTAATCCACTCCCATGGGCTGGGCGCCTCCCGGCAGTTTTATCAAGGTCTGCACGGTCGTTTCTGTTTCCCCGGGATTCATCTTGTACGGTCGGTATTCGACCGCAATTCCGGTGTAGGCGGTAAATGCCGCCGAGTAGGAACGTACCAGCAACGTACGAAACTCCCTGATCAGGGTTTCGCGCTGCGCGGGCGACGCCTCGCGCCACGCGCGGCCCACAGCGAGGCGGGTCATGCGCTCGAAATCAAAATGCGGCGCGACCTTTTCCTCGATCAGCTGCACGATTCTTGTCACATTGCCGGCCTTGATATCCTTGTCATTGCGCACGACAGTGAGGACCTCTTCGGTGGTCTTGCGCACCAGCACATCGGGCGCAACGTCCTCGGCCATCGCGCTAACGCCGGATGAACACGAAATTACCAGAGCAACAGACCATTGCCCGATTGCTTGCCTAATTCCTCTTCGCATGAGCATCGTCCCGTGTGAACGTGGATCTATCGTTATTTCCCGGCGCCGGTTTCCGCTGCCTTGCCGTAAAGAAACTGGCCGATCACTTTTTCCAGCACGATTGCCGACTGCGTCACTTTCAGGCGGTCTCCTTCCTTGAGATTTTGCTCGTCGCCCCCGCCATCCATTCCGACATATTGTTCGCCGAGCAGGCCAGCAGTCAGGATCGAGGCCGAGGAGTCCTTCGGAAACGGGTAGCGTTTGTCGATGCGCAGTGCAACATTGGCGCGAAACGTCCGGGTATCGAGGGAAATTCCTTCGACCCGTCCAACCACGACGCCCGCACTTTTCACCGGGGCCCGCACTTTCAAACCGCCGATGTTGTCGAATTCCGCGATTACCCGGTAACCGTCGGACACACTTACGCTGCTCGCGTTCCCGACCTTTAGCGCAAGCATGAACAAAGCCGCCACGCCGGCGGCCACAAATATTCCAACCCATAGGTCCAGTGTGATCCGCTGCATGATTCAGACTCCTGTGAACATAAATGCGGTCAACACGAAATCCAGCGCCAGAACGGCCAGAGCGGATGTAACTACCGTCCGCGTTACCGCGTGCGACACGCCTTCTGCGGTCGGCGGCGCATCATACCCTTCGAACAGGGCGATGGCCGTTACGGCAGCACCGAAGACGACACTCTTGATCACACCATTGACGATGTCATCGCGCAGATCGACGCTCGATTGCATCTGCGACCAGAACGCGCCGGAATCTACGCCGATGATGACGACCGTGATCAGATAGCCGCCGAATATCCCCATTACGCTGAAGATTGCAGCAAGAAGCGGCATCGACAGAAAGCCGCCCCAGAACATCGGGCTGATCACCCGT
>DATFUO010000244.1:0-6599 GCA_035260785.1 Burkholderiales bacterium | reverse complement strand
TCTTGCCTTCGCTCTTCGCCCAGTTCTTCATCAGCATATTGGACGGGAACTTTTCGTCCACCAGCTTCCGCGCCGTTTCCGCGCCGGCAATTGGCAATCCGCTCTGCTTTGCGTCGAGCAGGCCGATCTGCACCAGCACCGACGCCTGATCCCAGTAGATGTGCTCGTGGTAGAGCTTGTCGCCGCGGAAATTCACGATGGCCACCAGCGGGATCTCGACGTATTTCCCGGTTGGCGAGACGCCCGGCAGCATCCAGTCTATCTCGATGTCGTGGGTGAAGCAGAACAGCATTTCGTCCACGAGCCGGTCCGCGCCGATGGTGCGTGAAATCGGAATCAGCTTGGTATCTTTGGGCGTGGTCGGAATGAAGTGATACTTGTAGAAGCGCTTCAGCTGGTCGTGGCCGACGCCGCCGGTCAGGGTCGGAATGTGATTGACGTAGGGTTGCGCCACCATGGTCTTCATGGTCGCGTCGACGTCGCGCGTGCCGAACTCATGCATCGTGTGCTGTTCCCACAACGTGGACAGGTCGAAGTGCGGACCCATGATCCGGCGGAACAGCGCAATCGAGCGCGAGTGCGCCATCATCGATGCCGGCCGGTCGTAATGCATGCCGCCGGTGCGTGCGAAAGCATGGTCGACGCCCGGATAGACATAGATCTCGACATCGTTGCGGCCCTTGAATGCGCCCTTGATCTGCTCCACGGCCTGCGGAGGAGCGTATTTATCTTCGCTGGCGAAATGCAACACCATCGGCACCCGGATCCTGGCCGCTTCGTTCAGGTACTTCTCGATGGTAACGCCGTAATATCCGACCGCGCAGTCCACGCCGGAGCGCGCTGCGGCGAGATAAGCCAGGCGGCCGCCGAGGCAGAAACCGAGCGCACCGACCTTGCCCATGACTTCGGAGCGGGTGCGCAGCGTGCGCACTGCGGCGGTGATGTCTCCCAGTCCCTTGTCGATGTCGAAACGCTGCAGGAAATCGAAGGCCTTTTTCCACTCTTCCTCGCTGTAGCCCAGATCGACATCTTTCTCCAGCCGCCAGAACAGGTCCGGCGCGAGCACCACGTAACCTTCCTCGGCGTAATAGTCGGCGACTTCGCGAATATAGGCATTGATGCCGAAGATTTCCTGGCACAGCACGATGCCCGGGCCCTTACCCGAGACGGGAACGGCGAGGTAACCCCTGAACTTGCCGCCGTCCGCGGCTTTGATCTCGATCCATTGTCCCGTTGTGTTCGGCCCGGCCATGTCAGTTCTCCCGAATAGCGTTGGTTCTGCTTGTTGCAGCGCGGCGTTGGTCGCAGCGAAACTAGCCGATCTTTTACCGCGCGCAACCGCGCCGTGTCAAACCGGCAATCCGTCGCAACGGCAGGCACGGTGCGGCTTGACAAAACACCCCCTGCCACCTAGATTCCGGCGGGTCTTTCGTCAAAAAACGAACACGGCGAGCCCTCGTCAGGCGGGACCGCGGCACTCGAATCCAACCCAGGGGAACCACCATGAATCCGTTCACGCGCCGCCGCTTCCTGCAGGCGACCGGTGCCGCAGCCTTGGCGCCGCTCGCCGGTTCGCTGCTCGTTCCGGCCGAAGCCCGCGCACAAGCGGGCAAGGTTCTCACCATTGCCTACAACGTAGCGCTACCGTCGTGGGATCCGACGACCGGCCCGTCGGCAGTGAACCCGACCATCCAGTCGTTTTACAAGGCGGTGTTCGATTCCTACATCGACCAGAATCCGGACCTGTCCTTCAAAGCCGGATTGCTTACGAAGTGGGGCTGGAACAAGGACAAGACCAAGGTCGAGATGGAAGTGCGCAAAGGCGCTTTCTGGCATGACGGCAGCCCGGTCACGCCGGAAGACGTGGTGTGGTCGCTCGAGCGCGCGGGCGACCCGAAGAGCGGCAATCCGATCCAGTTCGTCTGGGGCAAGATCGGCAACTTCAGGATCGATGGCCGCAAAATCACGGCCGACGTGAAGGAATTCGAACCGTCGCTGTTCAAGTGGATGACCTTCCTGACCGGTTACGTCCTGCCGAAGAAGGCGTACAACGAAGCGGGCGCGCAGGGCTGGGAGGGCAAACCCATCGGCAGCGGCCCCTACATGGTCGAGAAGTTCGAGCGCAATGCCTTCATCCGGCTCAAGGCCTTTCCGAAATACTGGGGACCGAAGCCCGCATTCGAGACCGTCGTGTTCAAGCTCGTGGGCGATGCGTCCGCGCGCGTGGCGGAAATCGAGAGCGGCTCGTCCGATCTCACGCTGGAAGTGCCGTACGAAGAATTCGACCGGCTGACGAAAAAATCCGGCCTGACCGGCGTCGCGCATCCGGTGTCCGACATCGGCATGATTTTCATCACCAACGTCGAACCGATGCTGGACCGGAACGTGCGCCTGGCGATGATCCATTCCATCGACAAAAAATCGATTGTCGAGAAACTGCTGCGCGGTTACGGCACCGTGATCGATACGCTGGAGGCGCCGCAGTATGCCGCCTTCGATCCTTCAATCAAGGTTAAATACGATCCCGAACTGGCCAGGCAGTTGCTGGCCAAGTCTGGATTCTCGACCTCGAATCCGGTGAAATTCACCATCCAGACCACGCGCGGATTCAAACCCAAGGATTACGAGATGATCCAGGCGGTGGTCGGCATGTGGCGCAAGGTCGGCATCGACGCCAGCATCGAGACTTACGAAATCGCCAAGCACTTCGAACTGCGCATGCGCCACGGCCTGGCGCCGGCGGCGTTCTACAACTGGGGCAATTCCATCGGCGATCCTTCGACCTCCACCGGTTTCGCGATGTTCAGTCATTCGCCGCACTCCGCATGGAAGACCGAGGACGTCGACAAGATGATCGGCCCGCTGTGGGGCGAGAAGGACGAGAAGAAGCGCATCGAAGGTTACAAGGCGGCCGACCGCTACATCGCGGAAAACGGCTACGTGATTCCGCTGCTCCAGTACTCGCAGCCGGTGGTTTACAAAAGCAGCATCAAGTTCACGCCTCACGTCGCCGGATTCATCCTCCCTCAATCCATCAAGCCTGCCTAAGGCCTACCGCCTACACCCAACACGGAGGCACAGAGAGCACAGAGGGCACGGAGAAAACCGAGGAATTGATAACAAAAAATGACTGGCCAATTTTCAAGACCATGCTCGTTGATTTCCACTGTTGGCTCAGGTGACGGCGCCGCCTTGCAATTCTCAACGATTTTGGAGTTTTTCTCTGTGCCCTCTGTGCTCTCTGTGCCTCCGTGTTGGGTTTTGACTTAGGCAAAGCTAAAAATTCGCATAAGTCTTGACCAGGAACTGCCTGGACCGGATGTTAGGATCGGAATTGAGCGGGAATGCGAGATCGATGTGCAGCACGTTGCCGAACGCGGAGCGGTCGCTGAGCACGCGCAAACCGATCCCGACATCGCTGAGCCAGCCGGGATTCGCCGGATTCTGGAACGGCCCGCCCCAGGCGCGGCCGACGTCGTAGAAGATGGCGCCGCCAATGCGAAACAGCCGGAACGGATACCAGTCCGTATAGACCCGTTCCTCGACGGTGAACAGCGCGCGGTGCTCGCCGCTCTGGTAGCGCAGCGGGTAACCGCGCAAACCGTTGTCGCCGCCCAGCAGCAGCAAGTCCGTCGGATCCGGATTCCTGACGACGTCGCCCGACGCGGCGGCGTAGAACAGCGCACGGCGGGTTTGCGGAACGTAGTAGCGCAACGAACCGCCCAGCAACTCGCGTTCGCCGCGGCCCTCCCCGTACTGGCCGGAGAGTGTCGCCGAAGCCAGCAGATCGTTGCCGCGGGGTGCCTGGACTCCATCGCTGATGGTCGCGGAGTAGATCCACGGGTCGCGCGTGGACCCGAGGCCGCCCAGCGCCCGTCCCACCTGCAGCATTGAAGCGAAGCCCATCGCAAAGAATTCCGGACGCTGGATTTTGTCCCGGTTCTTCAGCCGCTCATAGTTGTCTTCGATGACTTCGTAGCGCAGGAATGGCGAGACCAGCGTCTGGTCGGCCGGCACGGCCGCCGGCGGGAGCAGCGTCGGGTCGATGGTATAGCTGTCGGCCTGATAATCCACGCCGACGGAATATCGCTGCGTCCAGCCGTCGACCAGGCCCTGCGACCAGCCGCCGTATACCTCGCCGGTGTCCTGCCGGTGGCGGTACTGGCCGATGACGGTGCCCGCCTGATAAATGGATTCGATGCGCTCGTCGTGGCCGGCGGATGTCCCGGCGGCCCAGCGCGTATCGAGCGCATAGAAGGGCCGGCCGACGGCGATCGACTCACGTTTGCCGTCGTCATAGTTCGCCAGCCTCAGGTCGATCTGCGTCCAGCCGTCGAAAAGATGATTCTGCGAGATCTGGAATTCGGTGCCCTTGCGATCGGCATCGGAGCTTTGTGCATACCCGAGCGTAGTTCCCGTGCCCAAGAGGTTGTATTCCTTCAGCGACAGGCCGGTCGAATTGGAACCCCCGGCGCGGCTGAAATTGAAGCCGGGCGCAAGGCTCCAGGTATCGCGGGTCTCGACTTCGATATCGACGACGCCGTCGTGCCAGGCAACGGGCCGGAAGGTGACATCGTAAATGTACCGGTTTGCGCGCAGCAGGCGCTCGGACTCCTCCACCTTCTGCACGGAAACAAGTTCGCCGCTATGGAACAGCAGCGTGCGCCGGATGACGCTCTGGCGCGTGCGGATATGCAGCGCGTTCGCGAGCCGGAACAGAAAGTTATCCTCCTTTGGATCGTTCACATCGAAAATGTCGTCGTTGACGATGCGGATCTCGCCGATTACCGCTCCCGCGGCCTGAAGCTCGGCGAAGGAAGGAAACGCACTTTCGCTTTTGGTTTCCTCCGCCCCCGCCGGCAGGCAGAGGCAAAAGAAGGCAGCGCAACCGCCCAGCCAGCCGCCTGGACTGCGCAACGCCGGCTCGTGAAAGGCGGCGAGACGGGTTCCCGACCAATCCCGGATCAGGCTGGATAGAGGAAAACGCCCGCGCCCGGCTTCCGATGGAGGCATGTGCGGGAGTTTGCCGCAAGACGGCCCTTCATTGGAATCACAATTTCAACCTGCCGGCCCGGCGCAGAATCACCGGGCACGGTCAAGCAATTCCGTGGTTGCGCCGCCGCAGATTGCTTGTCTCCCTTCAGGCAAATCCCATCGCGAAGGTTCTTTTCAATACCCCCTTGAGGGGTGCGCAAAGGATTCTTTTCAATACCCCCTCGAGGGGTACGCAAAGGTCGCAAAGGAAAGCGTGGCGAGATAACGTATTCTGCGAGTGGGCAGCGGACCAGTCCGGTACTTGAGATACGTCCGCGAGTGATGGCTAATTGCTTTCTATGCTCGTGATCCTGGTTTCCTTTGCGTCTTTGCGTCGAGAAGTTGAATGTCGATTAACTACCTCCTGAAACGCCTCTTCTGGGCCCTGCCGACGCTGTTCGGCGTGGCGGTGCTGGTGTTCGTGCTGGTGCGCGTGGTGCCGGGCGATCCTATCGCCATGATGCTGCCGCCCGGCGCGACCGCGGAGGATGTCGGCCGGCTGCGCGCGTTGTACGGACTCGACGCGCCGATTGCGAAGCAGTTCGTGGTCTGGATGGGCGATGTATTGCACGGAAACTTCGGTACGTCCATCAGTCTGCACGATGGCGTGATCCCGCTTGTCCTGAGCCGGCTTCCCGCAACGCTCGAACTGGTGATTGTCGCGGTCGTGGCGGCTTGCGCATTCGCCACGGCAGCGGCGGTGGGCGCCGTCTATTTTCGCGGACGCTGGCCGGAACTTGTTGTGGACGGCGCCGCCGGCCTGGTGCTCGCGATCCCGGATTTTCTCTGGGGGCTGCTGTTCGTTCTGGTGCTCGGCGTGCTGTTACCGGTGCTGCCGATCTCCGGACGCATCGACCCGACGCTGGAATTCGATCCTGCGACCGGATTCTATCTGGCCGAAGCGCTGGTGCGCCTGCGCTGGACTGCGCTCGCTGATCTGGCGAGGCATATCCTGCTGCCGGCCCTCGCACTGGCGTTGCCGCTTGCCGCGGCGCTCACGCGCGTGCTGAAGGGATCGCTCATCGACGCCATGAACCAGGACTACGTGACGCTGGTGCGAGCGAAAGGCTATTCACGGGCGCGCACCTTGTGGCGGGTGGCCTTGCGCAATGCGCTCATCCCGACGGTGACGCTCACCGGTGTGCAGTTCTCGTTCCTGATCGGAGGCACGGTGCTGATCGAATACATTTTCTCCTATCCGGGCATCGGTAATCTCGCCATTGCCGCGGTCAACCAGCGCGACCTCCCGCTGATTCAGGGCCTGGTGCTGACGTTCGCCGTGCTCTTCATTCTCACCAACCTGGCAGTCGACATGGCTTATTCGCTCCTCAACCCGAAAGTGCGGCAGTCGTGAAGGCCATCGCGATCCTGCGCAATGCGCGGGTCGCATTCGGCGCCTTGGTGGTGCTGGCGATAATCGTTTCGGCTATCGGCGCACCCTGGCTGTCCACGCACGATCCGCTCGAGCAGGACTTGCTCAATTCATTCCAGAGTCCCGGCGTGGCCGGCGGCGATCACGCGCATCCGCTCGGCACCGACAGCCTCGGCCGCGACATCCTTGCGCG
>DATFUO010000243.1:0-2179 GCA_035260785.1 Burkholderiales bacterium | reverse complement strand
CTAGTCGGCGTACGGTGCGCGAGTCGATGCGATGAAGCAGGTGTTTCGGCAGGAACAAAGCCGGCAGAAAAGTGCAGCCCGATCCCACGTTTATATGACCCCCTCTGGACATCCGAATCCGATCGGGTTTACCTTGCAGCGATGGCAACCCCCAAAGACGGTCGACTGACGAACCGGCAATTCGCGCGGATCTCCCGCGCCCTGGCCGAACCGCGACGCTATCAGATCCTCAAGCAGATCGGGGCCGCCGTCGACCCGTGTCCCTGCAGCGTCCTGCACGAATCCCACGACATCAGCGCCGCGACACTCTCTCATCACATCAAGGAACTGGAGACGGCTGGCCTGGTCCATATCGTGCGCGAGGGCAAGTTCATGAACCTCGTCCTCCAGCGCGAACCCGGTGCCGAACTCGGTTGTGTACTCGGCGACCAAGGGCGCATTGGACTCGATCACGCGCGGGCTCGCGAAGGAACTGGGACCCAGGAAGATCAGGGTGAATGCCATCGCTCCGGGTGGCGTGGAAACCGAAGGCACGTATCGGATCGGCGTCATCGGAAGCGAATTCGAAAAGCAGATGGTGGCGGAGACCCCGCTCGGACGATTCGGGCAGCCGCAGGACATCGCCCAGGTTGCGGTGTTCCTGGCCTCCGACGATTCCGGCTGGCTGACGGGCGAGAGAATTACGGCATCCGGCGGCTATCGGTAAGGCCGCGCAACACGTCCGCCCTTCCGACGGTCAGTCGGAGGGCGGATCTCTTCGTTTGCCTGTTTTAAACATTCTGTTGTCCGAACCGCTGTTCCGCCTGAGCGACGAGCGGATTCGCACGCACACCCGGCCGCTACCCCGGGAGTTCGAAGGGCTGGGCCCGGTGCAGACCTATTTCATCGACATCGAGGACGTCGCGGGCGGGCTTCCGCCCAGGCCGAAGGTCACGCGCCTTGGCCGATTTCGCGAGACCGGCGGCGTCATCATCCGGACGCTGCCCTACCGGGCCGGTCTCAGGAAGCTGCGCTTTGCGCTCTGAATCACCGAGCGCCGCAGCCGGACGCCGGCGGTGATGGGAAAGCGCCGCCGCAAGCGGTAAAGTATAGCCATGGCGAGCCCGCTACTGGATGTGCGCTGGGACAAATGTCTGCTGGAGGCAGCACCCGACCGGCAGGCCGAGGCGACGTTGCGCCGCGAAACCGGTTCCGCGCCGGGCTGGATACGCTATTTCCTGAGCTGTCCGTGGCTGGCCAGGGCGGCGATCCGCCTCGGCATAGACAACAAGATTCTGGTGCACCTCGATTTCCAGACCGTGGACCTGATCGGTCTGGTGGTGAGCCAGGAAAACTCCTGTCGCTACTGCTATGCGGTCACGCGGATGGCGTTGCGCGTCCTCGGCATGAGCGAAGAACGCATGCAACAACTCGAGCATCGCATGGCCAGCGGAGATCTGGAGCCCAAAGCGGCCGTCGCCGTGCACTTTGCGCGGCGCATGGCGCGCTCCGCCCCGCTGGTGACGCCGCAGGACCTCGAACCGCTTCGCGCGGCGGGCTACAGCGACGCGGCGATACGCGAGATCGCGTTTTCGGTTGCCTGCATCGCATTTTTCAACCGCATCTCCACCATCCCGGCGCTCCCGCCGCAGTCATGGGAGCAGCTTGCCGACCGATGGTTCATGCGCCTGTTCCGCCCCCTGTTCGCGCGCTCGGTACGCGGCTGGCGCAAGCGCGGGCAGCCGGTGTCGTTCGCGCGGCCGCCAGAGGGTCCGTTCGCCGGACTGCTGCTGCAGTTCGAGGGCTCGCCCATCGGTCCCGTGCTTGCTTGCGTGCTCGACGATTTGTGGGCCTCTCCCATCCTGAGCCGTCATTGCAAGGCGCTCATGTTCGCAGTCATCGGCCACGGCCTGGGCTGCCAGAATTCCCGCGACGAGGTTGCGCGCGTCCTCGCAGCCGAGGGCCTCGCGCCGGCCGAGGCGGAAAAGATCCTCGCGCACCTCGATGGCCCGGGCCTGGCCGGCGAAGAGAGCGCGCTGCTTGCCTTCGCGCGCGACACGATCTGGTACGAGCCGATCCAGATCCAGCGCCGCGCGCGGGAGCTGCGCGAACGGCTCTCGGCGGCGCAGTTCGTCGAGGCGATCGGTGTCGTGTCGCTGGCGAATGCCCTGTGCCGGCTGTGCGCGGCGCTCCCGCGCCG
>DATFUO010000242.1:0-4797 GCA_035260785.1 Burkholderiales bacterium | reverse complement strand
CCCGAGGAAGTGCGCGACCAGCCCCTTCCATTCCTCTTCCAATGCCGCGTCAGCCATTTTTTTGCCGGCACGGCGATACCAATAACCCGCGTTGCCAAGGTCGCCTTCTATGCGATGCAAGTGCGCGTGCACCACGGCGTTGACGTTGTCGTCCTCACGCTGCTGCACGATCGCGTGCGCCCGATCCCAGTTGCCTTTGCGCACATACCACAACGCCTCGAGTGCGGGAATCAATCGCGCCGGCGGCGAATCCCGGGACGTGGTCAGTGTGAATTCCTGCAGGTCCATGATCTTCGGCAGTCCAAGGCCGACATTATCGGCGGATTCCACGAATTTTTCCCGTTAAAGAATGGTCCTTCGGACCCGATAGGCGCTCACCACAGAATCTCGACAAACGCTCACCGCAGAGGACGCGGAGGACGCAGAGGAAAAACAAAAGCAAAAAAAGTGCACGAATGTTAAAGGCATGCACCAGTATTTATGCGGCCACCGGTCCAGTTTTTCTATGTCGCCCCCGTTTTCCCGTTCTTGCTTTTCCTCTGCGTCCTCCGCGTCCTCTGCGGTGAGTGCTCTTGGGGTATGGTAAAACCTTAGACCAAAACGACAGTTGGCTGAACCCAAAAAAACAGATGGGCGCCCGAAAGCGCCCATCCTCCCTTCCCCTTGAGGATTTTATTATCAGGGAATGCTGATCTTCAGGAAGGGGCAACTCGAGCGTCGAGCTCCGCGCCCTGGTCGCCCGCGTATTCTTTTTTCACATACCTTGTGCTGTAGCCATTGAACAGATGTCCCAGCAGGCCACGCTGCAGGTCGCTGGTCCCCATGTACCAGTCGGCGACCGGATAAGTCAGATTCATGTTGCGTTCCATCATGATTGGCTGGCTGTGATGCGCCGCATGGTGGCGGCGAATGGTATTCACCAACGGGAAATTACGCACGAACCGGTTATCGTGCACATGACAGCACAAATGGAAAGTCTCGTAGTTCAGGTAATAGATCGGCGTGAGCAGCATCAGCATGTAGCCTGCGTTTGCCGACCACAGGAAGCCGAGTATCAGCGCCGCCGGCAGCGTCATCACCATGAACACGAGCAACGCATAAGGCGGGAACAGCACGATGCGCCATTCGCGGTTGGTGTCGTAGGTCATCACCTGCGCCGTGAAGTACTGGTGGTGCTGATGGGTATGGCGATGGTAGACCGGCATCAGAATGCCGCCCAGACCTTTGATTGGACGATGCATGGCGTTCTTGTGCAGCCACCACTCGTTCCAGTTGTAGAACGCCAGTACCGGGATCACGAACAGCACCTCCCAGAGGGTCGGCTCATGCACGTGCGCGACGCAATACCAGATGACAGCGCCGCCGGGAACGAAGATCGACAACAGGTGGCCCCAGCCGTTGTACCAGGGGGCGATGTTGCGTTTGTAATCCTCGCGGAATGCGGCCTGCTTGGGGGTCAGAGTGGCGCTGTTCATGAGTTCCTCCATTCGCGGGCGCTCGCGCGGCGCCTTCTGTGGACTGCCGGAATTCTACACGCTGGCGGGGCCGATCGAGAATTACCGCCGGTTTGCCGGACAAGCAGGGTTACGCTATGTTACGGCCTTGTCTCGGAGTTTCAGGAAGTATGACCACCACAACTGTTGATTCATTCCGGCGCGACGCCCAGGTCATCGGCCTGGTCGGCCTTGCCCATGGCACTTCGCATTTTTTCCATCTTTCGCTCGCCCCGCTGTTCCCCTGGCTGAAGGAGGCCTTCGCCGTCAGCTATGCGGAGCTCGGCCTGCTGATGAGCGTATTTTTCATCGTATCCGGCATCGGCCAGGCGCTCGCCGGTTTCGTCGTGGACCGTTTTGGCGCCCTGCGGGTGCTGTTCGGCGGCATTGCCCTGCTCGGCATTTCGGCACTCGGGCTGGCCACCAGCCAGAATTATCCGATGCTGATTCTGTTTGCCGGCGTGGCCGGCCTGGGTAACTGCGTATTCCATCCCGCGGACTTTACCCTGCTGAACAGGCGTGTCAGCGTGCCCCGCCTCGGGCACGCCTTCAGCGTACATGGGTTGACCGGCACGCTCGGCTGGGCTGTCGCACCCATATTTCTGGCTGGTATCGCGACAGTCGCAAACTGGCGCATAGCATTGCTGGCTGCCGCGGCGCTGGCTTTCACCGTATTGACGGTGTTGATCGCATTCCGTCATCTGCTCGATCCGCGCGAAGTCGGTGACGCCGTGGCGGAATCGGCAAAGAAGAAAGAAACCGGAAGCGCCATACTGGGTTTCATGAAAGTACCGGCGGTGTGGATGTGTTTCGCATTCTTCTTCATCTCCTCGATTTCCTTCGGCGGCATACAGAGCTTTGCCGCCACCGCGCTGCGCGAGTTGTACGAGATCCCCCTGACGTATGCGACGGCGTGCATTACGGCCTACATGCTGGCAAGTGCCGGTGGCATCGTGGTTGGCGGGTTTCTGGCGGCTAGGTTCCGGCAGCACGACAAGGTGATCGCGATCGCCTTTGCCGGCGCGGGTGCAGTTTCCGTGCTGGTGGCGAGCACCGTGCCCCCGGCAGCGATGGTCATCGTGTTGCTGGGCGCCATCGGATTCGGATCCGGCGTGGCCGGCCCATCGCGAGATCTGCTGGTGCGCGCCGCCGCGCCGAAAAATGCGACCGGCCGCGTTTATGGCGTAGTCTATTCCGGGCTCGACATCGGACTGTCCGGCGCGCCATTGATGTTCGGCATGCTCATGGACGCACACCATCCCGGCTGGGTATTCGTCGGCATCGGCGCCTTCCAGGCACTGTCGCTCATTGCGGTGCTCGGAGTCGGCGAGCAGGCCGGGAAACGGCAAGCGCAAATTGCGTGAAGGGCGAGAGAAAAGGTAAAAGAGGAAAGAGGAAAGATAGGACCTGGTGCCAAGGACCGCAATCGGTCTGACTTTCACCTTTCCTCTTTTATCTTTTCTCTTTCCTCTCGCCTCTCCAAATTGCGCATCAGCGCAATTTGAGTACGGCTTCGCGCACCAGGTCCATCAGTTCGGCGCCGCCGCCATCGACATAGGCCACGATCTCTTTGCGCATGCGCGGATCCCAGAATCGTTTGAGATGTAGCGCAACGCCGTCGACCGCGACTGCGTGATCCGGTTCCGCCTTGAAGAAATTGCCGATGTCGTTCGCCATGCGCACCAGACGTTCGATGTTCATTCTTTCCAGTCTGCGCTCTGGGTCAACCGGTGTGCCTCATCGGCGTACACCATGCAACGCTCACCGCGCACAAAGCCGGCGAGTGTGACTCCCGCTTCGCGCGCGATACGCACAGCCAGAGCGGTCGGCGCCGACACTGCGGCCAGCAAACCGATTCCGGCCATCGCCGCTTTCTGCACCATCTCGTAACTGGCGCGGCTGGTGATCACGGCGAACCCTTGCGCGGTATCCATGCCGCCGGCAGCCAGCGCGCCAATCAGCTTGTCCAGCGCATTATGGCGGCCCACATCCTCGCGGACCAGTTGCAGTTGCCCATCGAGACTCGCCCATGCCGCCGCATGAGTCGCGCCGGTTGCCGCATTCAGGGTCTGCAGCACAGGCATCTGTTTCATTGCGGACGCCATCGCCTGGCGTGTCACCCGTCGAAAGCCTGCCACCTTCGGCGCCGTCACATTGGGAACATCGCGCATCGCCTGCTCGATGGTCTCGGCACCGCATACCCCGCAGCCGGTGCGGGCGGTCATATTGCGGCGGCGCCGCTCGATGACCGCGACGCGCTCTGGCGGAACGCTAAGGTAGATTGAATAACCGGTCTTTTCGGGCACGATTTCCACACCACCAAGTTCCGCCGCGGTTCCGATCACGCCTTCGGTCAGGCTGAAACCGAGGGCAAGGTCTTCGAGGTTCGCCGGCGTAGCCATTACGACGACATGTGGCGCACCGTTGTAGATCAGCGCAATCGGTGCTTCTTCGGCGATCTGCTCGACCACCCGCCGGGCCGAGGTCTCATCGACCCGCACGGCCGGTACGGCACGTCGCACATCCGTTACCACATCGAATTCGCGGCGCGCCATGCGTTCACGCTCCGCTTGCTTCGCGTTGCGGCAGCAGGTCGAGCTGCGTATCGGTGAACTCGCGGAAGTGCTTCTGCCACGTGGAAGGCTGCGTTACACGCGAGACCTGCACTGCAGTGACTTTGTATTCGGGACAATTCGTCGCCCAGTCGGAGTTGTCGGTGGTGATCACGTTCGCGCCCGATTCCGGGAAGTGAAAGGTGGTGTAGACCACGCCGGGCTGCACGCGCTCGGTAAGAGTCGCCCGCAATACCGTTTCGCCCGCACGGCTGGTGATGCCAACCCAGTCGCCATCCTTTATTCCGCGCTGTTCGGCATCGTGCGGATGAATCTCCAGGCGGTCTTCGCTGTGCCAGGCATTGTTCGGCGTACGCCGGGTCTGCGCGCCGACATTGTATTGCGACAGGATGCGGCCGGTGGTGAGGATCAACGGATACTTGCCGGTAGTGCGCTCTTCCGTCGGCACGTACTCAGTGACCACGAATTTGCCTTTACCGCGCACGAATTCGTCTACGTGCATAACCGGGGTGCCTTCCGGCGCCTTGTCATTGCACGGCCACTGGATGCTCTCCAGTTCGTCGATCCTGTCGTAGCTCACTCCGGTGAAGGTGGGCGTGAGCTGCGCGATCTCGTCCATGATTTCGGAAGGGTGCTTGTACTTCATCGGGTAGCCGAGCGCATTGGACAGCGCGACGGTGACTTCCCAGTCTTCCTTGCCGGCAAGTGGCGGCATCACCTTGCGCACGCGC
>DATFUO010000241.1:0-3782 GCA_035260785.1 Burkholderiales bacterium | reverse complement strand
GGTATTCCCTCGGCGATTTTTTTTCCGAAGTTGAGCGCCACCACCTTGTCGGAAAGCTGCATCACGAGCCCCATGTGGTGCTCCACCAGGAGCACCGTGGCGCCGAGCCGATCGCGGATACGCCGGATGAGCGCGGCAAGCGACTCGACTTCTTCATGATTCAGGCCGCCGGCCGGTTCGTCGAGCAACAGCAGCTTCGGCCGGCTTGCCAGTGCGCGCCCGAGTTCCACGCGCTTCTGCGTACCGAACGGCAAGTCCGCCACCCGGTTATTGGCGACCGCTTCCAGATCCAGCATCTCGAGAAGGTCGCGAGCCTCGCGGGACACGCGCGCTTCTTCACGTGCCACGATCGGCAAGCGCAACGCGTTGGCAAGGAAGCCGCCGCGGCTCCAGCTATGCGCGCCGACCATGATGTTTTGGATGACGCTCATGCTGCGAAACAATGCAAGATTCTGGAAGGTGCGGCCGATGCCGAGTTCGGCAATCCGGTGGCGTGGCACCTCGAGCAGTGAGCGCCCCTGACAGAAAATGCGGCCGCCCTGACAGGGATAAAGGCGCGACAAGCAGTTGAACAGCGTGGTCTTGCCGGCTCCATTGGGACCGATCACGCCGGCGATCTGGCCCGCCATGACATCGAAAGACACCTCCTCGAGGGCGACGATGCCGCCGAAATGCACCGTCAGGCCGGAAACACGCAACAACGATTCTACGCGGGCACCGATTTCCGGCGCAGCGTTGTCGGTTTTTTCTTCGCCCACCGTGCTTGCCAACTCCAAGCCCTCCCCCGTTGTGGGATGCGCCGTACCAGAACGCGCACGGGATACTGGCACAACCGATGCGGCCGGTAAACTTGCGTCTGTGCCGGGCGGGCTTTCGCTGCAGCGCAATGCGACCCGACTTGCCTGAACCTTGAACCACGGAGAACACGGAGGACACGGAGGAAAACCAGAAACGAGGATAAATATGTAGCAGAGAGGGGCGGGCGCGGTGCCAAATTGACCACCGATGCCAGATTTTCACCATCGAACATCTTTTCTCTTTTGCCCTTCCTCCGTGTCCTCCGTGGTTCACGATGTAGACCTTTATTCGCGGCTGCGACATTGACCGCGGCGGCGAGCATGTCCAACATAGCAGGGCGCGGCGCCGCAACGACCGGCCCGCGAAGGTCTGCAGATCCGACGACAAGAAGAGGCTGCTGCGACGACGCGGCACGAGGAGAGCAACGCTTGGAACCCGATCACTATCGATTCTGGCCGGCCCACCTGCCCAGGGAAATGCCGCTGCCGGACACGAGTCTGTATCGCAACCTCGAGGCCACCGCTGCGCGTTTTCCGGACAAGACCGTGGTGGTTTACTACGGCACGCCGTTGAGCTATCGACAATTCAAGCACGATGTCGATGCGCTGGCCGGTTTCCTGCAGCGGCGCGCCGGCGTCAAGCGCGGCGACCGCGTGCTGCTGTTCATGCAGAACAGCCCGCAGTTCATGATCGCGTTCTACGCGATTCTGCGCGCCGATGCGATGGTCGTACCGGTCAACCCGATGAACCTGACCGAAGAATTGCGCCACTACGTCGCCGACAGCGACGCCGCCGTCGCGATCACCGGCCAGGAATTGTTGGCCCAGGCGCGCCCGCTAATCGACGGGGATGCGCGGTCCGGCAAAGGCCTGCAGCACGTTATCGTCGCGGCCTACTCCGATTACCGCACGCAGCCTACCGATCTCAAAATCCCCGAGGTGGTGGCCGCACCGTGCCAGCCGTTACGCGAACCGGGCGTGACCGCGTGGCAAGACGCACTCGCCGAAACGCGGATACCCGCCGTGCATCAGGCGGGGCCGGACGATCTGTGCGTGATGCCCTACACCTCCGGCACCACCGGGAAACCGAAAGGCTGCATCCATACCCATCGCACGGTGATGAGCACGACCGTCGTGGGAGGCGCGTGGGTCGACATGCAGCCCGAATCCGTCATCCTCTGTTCCATGCCGCTGTTCCATGTTACCGGCATGCAATGCAGCATGAACCAGCCGATCTACTTCGGCGCCACCATCGTGCTGATGACTCGCTGGGATCGCGACACGGCGGGCGAACTGATCCAGCGCCACAAGATCGAGGGCTGGACCAACATCGCGACCATGGCGATCGATTTTCTGTCGAACCCGAATCTTGGCCGCTACGACATTTCCAGCATGAAACATGTCGGCGGCGGCGGGGCCGCCATGCCGGAAGCCGTCGCGCAGCGGCTGCTCGATCTGACCGGGCTGACCTACATCGAAGGGTACGGCCTGTCGGAAACCATTGCCCCCACGCATATCAATCCGCCGCAGCGCGCGAAGAAACAATGCCTGGGCATCCCGATCTGCGCGACGGATTCCCTGGTCATCAACCCCGACACGCTGGCCGTGCTCGGTGCGCGGGAGACCGGCGAAATCCTGTCGCGTGGACCGCAGATCTTTCTGGGCTACTGGAAGCAACCCGAGGCCACCGCCGCGTCGTTCGTCGAGATCGGCGGAAAATCCTACTTCCGCACCGGTGATCTCGGCTATCGCGACGAAGACGGTTATTATTTCATCGTCGACCGCCTCAAGCGCATGATCAATGCCTCCGGCTACAAAGTCTGGCCGGCCGAAGTGGAAGCCATGCTCTATCATCACGCGGACGTACGCGAAGCGTGTGTCATCGGAACCCAGGATTCCCGGCGCGGCGAAACCGTAAAGGCGGTCGTCGTGCTCAAGGAGACGAGCCGCGGCAAGGTTGCACCCGAAGACATCATCGCCTGGTCGCGCGAGAAAATGGCCGCCTACAAGGTGCCGCGCGTGATCGAATTCGTGGAGAACCTGCCGAAGTCGGCCACCGGAAAGGTCCAATGGCGATTGCTGCAGGAAGCGGAAAACAAGAAAATTTCGATCTGAAACGAAGCGATGGAACCGAAGCATTTTCAACACTGGCCGAAGCATCTGCCGCGGCATCTCAGCGTCCCCTCGACGACGCTGCATTTCAACCTTGAAGTTTCCAGCCAGCGTTATCCCGGCAAGCCGGCAGTGATCTTTTACGAAGCCGAATTGTCGTACCGCGAATTGCATCGTCAGGCCGATCTGCTGGCCGGCTTCCTGCAGAATCGCTGCGGCGTGCGCAAGGGCGACCGCGTGATCCTGCAGATGCAGAATTCGCCGCAATTCATCATCGCCTACTACGCCATCCTGCGCGCCGACGCGGCGGTGCTGCCGGTGAGCCCGATGCATGTGACCGACGAGTTGATCCATTATTTCGAAGACGCCGGCGCATCGACGGTCCTGGTCGCGCAGGATCTGTATCCGCAGATCAAGCCCCTGCTGGGCAAGCAGGCCAAGCACGTCATCGTCGCGACCTATTCCGACTACCTGACCGATCAGACGACACTCGACGTTCCCGAGTTCGCCCGCGCACCGCGAACCGTGGTCACCGATCCCGGAGCGGTATCGTGGTCCGACGCCCTGGCGGCGGATTACAAGCCCCTGCCTGCCGCTGCGCACGCCGACGATCTCGCCGCCATCCTCTACACGTCCGGCACGACCGGCACCTCCAAAGGTTGCATGCACACCCACCGCACGATCATGCATACGCTCGTCGGCGCGGCGGTGTGGGAAGGCTTCAATACGGATTCCGTCGCGCTGGCAACGGCGCCGCTGTTTCACGTGACTGGCATGCAGCACAGCATGAACGCACCGCTTTACGCGGGCGCCACCATCGCGGTCCTGCCGCGCTGGAATGCGGACGCGGCCGGTTACATGATCGAGCGCTAC
>DATFUO010000240.1:0-30508 GCA_035260785.1 Burkholderiales bacterium | reverse complement strand
CTGTATCACGTCATCCTGCGCGGCAATGCGCGGCAGGATGTTTTTCTCTCTGCGGGCGACCGGCACTTCTTCTATGAACTGCTCGCTGAAGGCGTGGCCCGATTCGGGTACCGCGTTCATGCCTTCTGCCTGATGACCAATCACCTGCATCTGGCGCTGCAGGCCGGCGAATCGGCGCTGTCCGCCGGCATGCAGAACCTGTCTTTCCGCTATACGCGTTACCTGAATGCCCGATTGGGTCGGGTGGGCCATGTGTTCCAGGGACGCTTCAAGGCTTACCTGGTCGATCAGGACGGCTACGGGCTTGAGTTGGTTCGTTATCTGCATTTGAATCCGGTGCGGTCCGGGATGGTCCGTGCGCCCGGGGCGTATCGCTGGAGCAGCCATCGCGCCTATTTGGGCGAGGAGGCATTGCCCTGGCTGACTACGGACTGGGTGTTGGGGCAGTTCGGTATCCGCCTTGGGGTAGCAAGAGCCCGCTTCGCGACGTTCGTCGAAGCCGCAAGCGCAGAAGGACACTCGGAGGTGTTTTACGGAGGGAAGGACGATTCCCGCGTGGTCGGGGAAGAAGACTTCCTGAAGAAGGTATTGCCCCGGAAGGCCAGAGCGCCCAAGCCCCCTCCCCTGGCGGCGATCGTGGCGCAGGTGTGCCGCAGTGCCTCGCTGAGCGAAGCGGCGTTGAAGGCGCCGGGCAAGGGGCGCGCCGAGGCCAAAGCGCGTGCGCTCGTGGGCTGGCTGGCCCGGAAGAGCAACGCCGCGACCCTGAGCCGCGTCGCCACCCACTTTCATCGAGAGCTTTCCACCCTCAGCCATGCCGTCTCCGTCTTGGAAGAACGTTGGCGAAACTCGGAGAGTTTCGCCAACGTCCTCAATCAACATCTTTATGCAATATCCCAAGCCTAACCTGCTTCCTTCCCCGCTTGCCCGCGGTCCTCGAAGAACGTTGGTGAAACCCGGAAAGTTTCGCCAACGCTCTCAACCAGCATCTTTATGTGATATTCCGAGCCCGCCCCTATCTTCTCTTCTGTCTATCTGAGTGCTGAAATCGTACTGGCGACCACGATCCTGGCTGGCCTGCCTTCCAGTACAAGATCGTGAGACGCGATTTCCACTTCGATCAGTTCGCCGCTCTTTGTTCGGTGTTGAGGAGATTCCGGCTTGTTGACCATGAGGAGCGGTTTTACGAGGTGATTGAGGAGCCCGGGAAGGTCTTTCTCGGGTCGAAGATCCTTGATGGTCATCGCCAGAAATTCTTCGCGGCTGAATCCGTAACGTGCCACCGCGGTGTCGTTCACGGCCAGAAAACGCAGCGTCTCGACGTCGTACACCCACATTGGATGTGGATTGCTTTGGAAGAGTGCGCGGTATAGCTTCTCGCTCTCACGCAACCGGTGTTCGAGCGCCTGGCGCGCACGTCGCTCATCGGCCTCTTTGATCGCCCTTTCCACCGCGGCGGGAAGGCGGATCAGATTGCTCTTGAGAACGTAGTCCTTCGCCCCGCTTTTCAGCGCGCGAACGGCATACTCCTCACCGAGGGTGCCGGACACGAAGATGAACGGGATATGGGGAAAGGACTGGTTGGCGATCCTGAGCGCTTCCATCCCGTCAAAGCCCGGCATGGAAAAGTCGGACAGGATCACATGCGGCTGAAATTCCTCCAGCTCCCGCCGATACTCGACGGCAATTTCTACCCGGCGGGCGTCGCAGTCGATGCCAGCGCGCTTGAGTTCTCTCAACATGAGTTCCGCGTCGGTCGCGACATCCTCGACCATCAGGATCCTGAACTGCTGGTTCATAAGGTCCCGCGCTCGTTCAGACGATGCGCCCGGTTCATCGAAGAGCCTGCGTTTCATTTAATTGCTTCCTCATTAGTCTTTTCTTGCAATAAATATTTATGCAATATACCAAGCCTGCCCCTTTCTCCTTGCTGAACACCTTGCGGTGCCTCAGCAGTTCGGGGAGGAACCAGCGGCAGCCGAAGGGCTCGCGCGCCGCGTTCTGTGCATCGGGATCTACGAGGGGTTTGGTCTTCGGCACCGCCTGCAGGACCCTGCCGGCGTAGCGCGATTCGAACTCGGCCAGCGACAGGATGGTGTGACCGGGCTGGCCCTGCTCGAAGAAGGCCACGCGGCCCTCTTCGATGCGCAATACAAAGGCGAGCCGCGGGACCGGCGCCTCCGGGTCCAGGGAGGCAAGACGTGCACGGTCGACACCGGGTCCAACCTGCTGCGGCTCGCGAAAAACCGGTGCAATCACAACCACAAAGGGTGCCGTCAGCTTTCTGAGCTTCGAGGCCGGCAGCGCCTTCCAGCCTGCGCGCAAGCCCAGCAATCCGGCCGCGCGCGCGACTGTGTCTAAATCATAAGGTGGCGAAAGCTGGCCTGTGACCAGCTTCTCGTCAAAAGGAATCCGAAAGTACTGGCTGAGTACGAACAGCACCCATTCCAGCGCTTCACGGTCGAGCGCATCGCTTTGCGCCCGCCTCCCCTGTTGCTGCCGCTCTCCCGCGGGATGCGGCTGCACCGCTTGCGGACCCAATCGAAGATTCCTTTTTTAACTTCATATTCGGATTCTTTTTATGACAAGCGCCTGTGCGCGGCGCCTTACAAAATCGTTACGTCCCACGTTCTACGGCATCCGGAGAAAATCTGTCAAATCTCCCAAATGATAGATTTCAAAAACAGGGGTATTTTCAGGAAGCCGCATCGGGCCGGCCGATGCGCCATAACACACTCAATTGAAATGATTTTTACGGTGCATCGCCGCCCTGCCGATCGAGGCCCATCGGGTTCGGCGCGGAGCCGATTTTCATTAGCTTATGCAAAAATATTTAATGCGCGTGGCGGGAACCGTCTGCGGGGAACAGCGTATTGGATAGCCAACCGGCACGCGCGCGACCGGGTCGTTCGGAGGGTCCGGAAAGACAAACGGCGACCCGCGGACCGCCGTTCCTGTTCACCGCTTCGCTTCTCAGGCGACAGTGACCTGCCGCGAAAGATAAACGTCCTGGATGGCATTGAGGATCGCGACGCCCTCCTTCATCGGCCGCTGGAACGCCTTGCGCCCGGAGATGAGTCCCATGCCGCCGGCGCGTTTGTTGATGACGGCAGTGCGCACCGCGTCGGCGAGATCGTTTTCGCCCGACGCGCCGCCGGAATTGATCAATCCCGCGCGGCCCAGGTAGCAGTTGGCGACCTGGTAGCGCGTGAGGTCGATCGGGTGATCGGTGGCCAGTTCGGTGTACATGCGCTTGTCGACCTTGCCATACGGATTTTCCTTGCTGCTGATGGCGTTGTAGCCGCCGTTATTTTCCGGAAGCTTCTGCTTGATGATATCCGCCTGGATGGTGACGCCGAGGTGATTGGCCTGGCCGGTCAGGTCGGCGGAGACGTGATAATCCTTGTCGCTCTTGAACGCGGGGTTGCGCAGATAGCACCACAGCACGGTCGCAAGCCCCATTTCGTGCGCGGCCTCGAAGGCCTTCGCGACTTCGACGATCTGCCGCGCGGACTCCGGCGACCCGAAATAAATGGTAGCACCGACCGCGACCGCGCCCATGTCGCGTGCCTGCCTGATGCTGCCGAACATGATCTGGTCGTATTTGTTGGGGTGGGTCAGGAATTCGTTGTGGTTGACCTTGAGCAGGAATGGAATGCGGTGCGCGTACTTGCGCGAACACGCACCCAGCACCCCCAGGGTCGAGGCCACCGCGTTGCAGCCGCCTTCGATGGCCAGCTTGACGATGTTCTCCGGGTCGAAATAGGCCGGGTTCTTGGCGAACGATGCACCGGCGGAGTGCTCGATGCCCTGGTCCACAGGCAGGATGGACAGGTAGCCGGTGCCGCCCAGCCGGCCATGGTCGAACATCTGCTGCAGGCTGCGGATCACCCGCGGGGTCCGGTCCGTAGGGGTAAACACGCGCTCGACGAAATCCGGCCCCGGCAGGTGCACCGTTTCCTTCGGAATGCCTTTGCAGACGTAGTTCAGCAGCTTGTCGGCGTCGGCGCCGAGCAGCTTGACGATATCGGTTTCGCTTGCGGTTTTGACGGCGGTGACGGCTGACATAATGCGGTTCTCCTTGACTCGGACGGCGGTATTATCCCCCGGCTCGGGTGGGCGCGCTAAGCGTCCTTTATAATGCCCCGGTCCGGCCTCACAAATGAAGAAAGCATGATTTATTCCCTCGGCGACAGAAAAGTCATCACGCGCGGCGATTACTGGATTGCGGACAACGCGACCGTCATCGGTTCCGTGGTGCTGGAGCACAACGCCAGCGTCTGGTTCAACAGCGTGGTGCGCGGGGACAACGACCTGATCACCATCGGCGAAGGGTCGAATGTGCAGGATGACTGCGTGCTGCATACCGACGAGGGCATTCGGCTGACCCTCGGAAAGAACGTGAGCGTCGGCCATCAGGTGACGCTACATGGCTGCACCGTCGGCGAAGGCAGCCTGGTCGGCATAAAGTCGACGATCCTGAATAATGCCAAGATCGGCAAGCACTGTCTGATCGGCGCGCACGCGCTGATTACCGAAGGCAAGGAGATTCCGGACCGCTCGCTGGTGGTGGGCTCACCGGGAAAAGTAGCGCGCCAGCTCACCGACGAGGAAGTTGCGCGATTGCTGGAAAACGCGCTGCATTATGTGAAGAACTTCCAGCGTTACCGGCTGGATCTCAAGGTTCAGGCAGGCTGATCGTGTCCGCGCCCACCCCCGGTCCGGTACAGCATTTGAATAAATTCGGATTCAGGATCCGCACGCGCAGCGGTCTGCCGGTGGAAAACCTCGTCGTTCACGCGCGCGATCAGGCCGAAGCCGAGCGCAAGATCACCCAGATGTACATGCACTGCGAAATCATCGAGTGCAAACAAATCGCCTCGCCGGTGCGGGAAGAAGGCAGCGACCTCGAAGGAATCATCTCGCTCATATCGAGACAGCCGGATGAAGAAAAGCCGTAACAGGGGATTGCGTGATGACTTCGGGCTCGCGGCGTTCGATAAACCCGGTATTCACCAGTTCTTCCAGCAGCGCGTCGTAATCCTTCGCGCCGCGGCTGTCGGGCGAATGCGCGAAGACGTCCTTCCTTGACGCCGGGCTTTCGGCAACGCTGACGTTCTCCGTGATCCGGGTGTTGCAGACCTCGTCGCCCAGGCGCGCCTTGAGTTCGTTGTAGATCTGGTGCGACATCTTGCGGCGGCTGTCGAAGCGCGTCATCACGTAACGGCGCAGCACGCGCTTTCTCAGCACATGCTCCAGCGCCTTCAGGGTCTTTTCCACCTGGAGCACGCTGTGCACGGCCAGAAAGTCGGCGGAGACCGGGACCAGCACGCGATCCGACGCGAAAATCGCGCTCAAGGACAGCACACCCAGCATCGGGCAACAGTCGAGCACGATCGGCCGGCCCGTATTGAGGTTCTCCTTGACGATGCCGACGTTGAGCCGGTTGAGGATGTTCGGGCCCTTGCCGAACTGGGTATCGACCTTCGACAGCTCGACATGCGCCGGGATGACCAGCCAGCCGCCCGTCGCGGGGCGAATCAACTGCGTCAGCGGCTTGGTGCATTCGTAAAAACCGAAGATCGAATCGTCGGCATTGCCGACGGTACTGCCGCAGATGTAGGAGAGATGGGCCTGCGGATCGAGGTCGATCGACAACGGGTTATAGCCCCGTCGGGCGAGCGCCGCCGTGAGGTTGAGCGAAGTCGTGGTCTTGCCGACCCCGCCCTTCTGGTTGAATACCGCGATTTTGGCCATGGACTACCCGCCGCCGAGCGGAAATCGCTCAGAAATGACAATCACAATACAAATTGAATCAGCCGCTTGTCAATCAAAATTGAGAGCATTTCAAGCCTTGGCGCGTGCCTCGTTCAAAGCCCGCATGCGAGGCCCGGTGTTGACGCTGCTCTATCGTATACCCAAGCGCGTAAGACGAATGCCCGCCGCGTTGCCGCGACGGCTCGCGTGGTCCCGCATGAGCGCAAGTTTCAGCGCAGCCGGGAAAGCCGGCGTCATGGCTGTGATAGAGTTCGCGTCTCGCTTTGCGCACTCCGCGATGCGCCGATATCGTGGCATCCGCATGGAGTGCGGCGTGTTCCCGCAAAATAATGAGCAACGATCCCTTCCTCACTGCGCTGCGGCGCATGGGGTTGCTTCAGCCCGGCGAATTGCCCGCCATTACGCCGCTCACCGGCGGCGTGTCCTCGGACATCGTGCGCGTGGACCTCGAGAGCGGACCGATCTGCATCAAGCGCGCATTGCCCAAACTGAAAGTTCAGGCGAACTGGCAGGCGCCGGTCGAACGCAACCAATACGAGATCGAATGGATGCGGGTCGCGGCGGCCATCGTCCCGCTGGCGGTGCCGAAGATGCTCGGCGAGGACCGCGACACCGGCATGTTCGCCATGGAATTCCTCGATGGCGACCGCTACCCTGTCTGGAAAGCGCAGTTGCGCGACGGGGTAATTGCGCTCGACACCGCGCGCGAGGTCGGCCGGCGCATCGCGGCGATCCACGGCCGCACCGCAGGCCAGGTCGATATCGCGCAGAAATTCTCCACGGATCGCATTTTCTTTCCGATACGGCTCGAGCCTTATCTTCGCGCCACGGCGCAGAAACATCCCGATTGCGCCGATCGGCTGGAGAGCCTGGTGCGCGTCACCGGCGCGACCAAGAAGGCGCTGGTGCACGGCGACGTCAGCCCGAAGAATATTCTGGCGGGACCGAACGGGCCGGTGTTTCTCGACGCCGAATGCGCGTGGTACGGCGATCCGGCATTCGATCTGGCGTTCTGTCTGAATCATCTGCTGCTCAAATGCCTGTGGCGGCCACAGTGGCAGGCACGTTACCTCGAGAGCTACGACGCGCTGGCCGGGAGCTATCTGGCGGGCGTTACCTGGGAAGCGCGCGCCGACATCGAGGAACGCACCGCGCATTTGCTGCCCGGGCTGTTTCTCGGGCGCGTCGACGGCAAGTCGCCGGTGGAATACATCACGACCGAGGCGCAACGAGACCGGGTACGCCGCGTCGCTCGCGCGCTGCTGCTCGATCCGGTCCACAGTCTTGCCGGCGTGCGCGATGCATGGCAGGGCGAGCTTTCCAGACCATGACTCAAGAGCACTTTTCGTGACCGATACCACCATCACCAAAGTTCATGGCCGCCGGGTGTGGGATTCGCGCGGCCGGCCCACGGTCGAAGTGGAGGTGCATGTCGCCGGCGGCGCGGTCGGCCGGGCGATCGCGCCGGCCGGTGCATCGCGCGGCATGCACGAGGCGGTGGATCTGCGCGACGGTGGACAGGCGTTCGGCGGCATGGGCGTGTCGAAAGCGGTGGCAAACGTCAACAACGAAATCTCCCGCCTGCTGCTGGGGCGCAACGCATTGCGGCAAGCGGAAATCGACGAAGAGCTGATTGCGTGCGACGGCACGCGGGACAAATCCAGACTCGGCGGCAACGCGATGATCGCGACGTCAATGGCGGTTCTGCATGCCGTTGCCGGCGCTCACCGGATGCCCCTCTACGCGTATCTCGCGCAGGGAAAAAGCATTCGCATGCCGTTGCCGGAGATCCAGATCTTCGGCGGCGGCGCGCACGCGGGACGGCGCGTGGATATCCAGGACTTCATGGTCATGGCGCTTGGCGCGCACAGCTTCGGCGAGGCTGCCGCGATGACCGCCGAAATCTATCGCGCCGCAGGCGAACTGATGCAAGAGGCGGGCAAGCTGCAAGGCGTTGCCGACGAAGGCGGATTCTGGCCGGTTTTCGATTCGAACGAAGAGGCGCTCACCGTGCTGATGCGGGCGATCGAACGCGCGGGCTATCGTCCCGGCGAAGAGGTCGGCATCTCGCTCGACATCGCCGCCTCGGAATTCGGCCGGAAGGGCCGCTACCGGCTCGGCCTGGAAAGCCGCGAACTCGACAGCGATGGTCTGTGCGAATTGCTGCTCGGATGGCTGGACCGCTATCCGATCGTTTCGATCGAGGACCCGGTTGCCGAGGACGATGCCGGAGGCATGAAGAAATTCACCGCGGCGGTGGGAAAAAAAGTGCAGATCATCGGCGACGATTTTCTGGTGACCAATGCCGCAAGGGTGAAAAATGCCGCTGCTTCCGGCGCCTGCAATGCCGTGCTCATCAAACCCAATCAGGCCGGCACCATTACCGAAACCAAGGCCGCCCTGGACGCGGGCAAGCGCGCCGGCTGGGGAACCATCGTCTCCGCGCGCTCGGGCGAAACCGAGGACGTCACCATCGTGCATCTCGCCGCGGGCTGGGATGCCGGTCAGCTCAAGGTCGGCTCCTTCGCGCGCTCGGAACGCATGGCGAAATGGAACGAAGCGCTGCGCATCGAGGAGCAGCTCGGCCACAAAACGAGCTTCGCCGGGCGGTCGGTACTGCCTGCGCGGCAATGAAGGAAAAATCTTGAACCACGGAGAACACGGAGGACTGCGTGAAAACCGGCCGGGGGTAAAAAGCGAAGGCGCGATTTCGGACGGCTCGATGACGAGATTCGCGATCGATTCGTACCTGTCCTCCCAATTCCTGTTTTTTCCCTCCGTGTTCTCCGTGGTTCGATGTGGTTTCAGATATAGATGACTACGACCGAAGCCCAGCATCACCGTCGCATATTGCGCGGCATCGTGTTGACCCTGTCGGCGGTGTTCATGTTTTCGGCGATGGACACGCTCGCGAAATTCATGCTCAAGTCCTACCCGATGTCCGCGCTGATGTGGGCGCGCTACATGGTTCATGTCGTGGTGATGCTAGCCCTGCTGGCCCCGCGGATGGGGATGAAGCTGGTTCATACGTCGCACCCGTGGCTGCAGATTCTGCGCGGCGTGTTGCTGGTGGGGAGCACCACTTTCTTTTATTTCGCGCTGCGCTATCTTCCGCTCGCGGAAGCGGCGGCCATCAGCTTCGTGGGTCCGGTGCTCACCGCCCTGCTGTCGGGACCCATGCTCGGCGACAAGGTCACCCACCGCCAGTGGTTCGCAGTCACGCTGGGCTTCATTGGCGTGCTGATCATCATGCGACCGGGCGGGGGCGTGCTTTCGCTGCCGGCCGTGTTTCCGCTCGCGACCGCGATCCTGTTCAGCGTCTATCAGATCGTGACCCGCAAGCTGTCCGGACGCGAACACCCCTATACCACACTGTTCTATACCGCGATCGTCGGCGGTGCGATCACCAGCATTGCCGTACCGCTGCATTGGGTCACGCCGACTGCAAGCCAGGCGGGCTTCATCGTTTGCATTGGCCTGCTGGGCGGCTTCGGCCATCTTCTGTTGATCCGCGCCATGGAGCACACGTCGCCGTCGACACTCGCACCGTTTGTTTACTCACAGCTTATATGGTCGACGTCGCTGGCTTACCTGGCGTTCGGGGATTTTCCGGAACCCATGACCCTGTTCGGGATGCTGGTCGTCGTCGCGGCCGGGCTGCTCGCGGTGAACTGGCAACACATGCGACGATTGAGCGATGCGGACGACCAGACCGGCACGCATTGACAACAAAAGGCCCCTACATGACTCGAGCGACACCGGAACTTCGTGACACTTACCGCCACTTCCAGGCCATTCCCACCCGCTGGGCGGACAACGACGTATACGGCCACGTGAACAACGTCGTCTATTACAGTTTCTTCGATACGGTCGTGAACCAGTACCTGATCGAACAACGCGCGCTGGACTTCGAAAAAAGCGCAGTAATCGGCCTGGTGGTGGAAACCCAGTGCGAGTACTTCGCCCCGCTCAGTTTCCCTGACGTGGTACATGCCGGCCTGCGGGTCGCGAAGGTGGGCAACAGCAGCGTGCGCTACGAAATCGGATTGTTCCGAAACGACGAGAACACCGCCTCGGCGCAAGGATATTTCGTGCATGTATACGTGGATCGCGCCTCGCGCCGCGGCACTGCGGTGCCCGCCGACATGCGCGCCGCGCTGGAGAAAATTCTGATTTAAAGAGAACCGCGACGCAAATACCCGACGCACGGCGCCCGTAGGGTAATTGCGTCGAGATTTAGCCTCTCTACTCGAGATCTTCGAATTCGGGGCCGTAGCGCACCGTGCCCGACGCGCCGGCGAATGCACCGGGCTCGAGTTCGATCCCCACGAAAAAATTTTCGGCCACGGGAAAGGGACATTTCAGCCCGAATCGCGCGGCCGGCGCGAATCCGAAGCGCGCGTAATAAACCGGGTCGCCAACCACCAGCACGCGTGAATGCCGTTCCAGCCGGCAGCGCTCCAGCCCGGCACTGACCAGCGCGCTGCCGATGCCGAGACGCTGAAATGCGGGCAGCACTGCAAGCGGCGCCAATGCAAGGGCATCGACCTCGCTTCCTTCGGCATCCAAGGCAATCTTCGAGAACATCGCATGACCGAGAATGCGTTCCTTTTCCTCGGCCACGAGCGCCAATGTGATTTTCCCGGAAGCACGCAAACGATCGACAAGTCGTGCTTCCGCGTCGCGCGCAAACGCAGCCAGCAGAAGTTCGCGAACCGGTTCGACATCTGCGGACTGTTCCGGCCGGATCGCGGGCATGCGAACTAACTACCCGGCCCGCCACCGTTCACGAATACGACCTGCCCCGTCATGTAGCTGGCCGCGTCGGAAACCAGGAAGGCCACGGCTTCGGCGATTTCCTTCGGTTCGCCCTTGCGCCCCAGCGGCACGGACTTGATGAAGGCGTCCGCGCGCTGGGGACCGATCTTGACCATCGTTTCCTCCAGCATGTCGGTGCGGATCGGGCCGGGGGCGACCGCATTGACGCGGATGCCATTGCCGCCCTCTTCCTTCGACAGGATGCGGGTCAGGGCCTCGACCCCGACTTTAGAAACGGTATAGGCGCAGTTGCGCGCCGCGAAGCGACTGGTGATGTTGGATGACAGGTTGACGATGTTGCCCCCCTTGCGGGCGCGCATGTGCGGCAGCACGGCCTGCACCATGTGGAACGTCCCGTACAGGTTCACGCGCAGAACCCGATCCCAATCTTCCGGTGACGTATCCGCAATGGAAACATCTGGAAGATGCGTGCCGGCATTGTTGACCAGCACGTCGATGCGGCCGAACGCATCAAGCGCGGATTGCACCACTGTCCGGGCGGATTTTGCATCGGCCACGTCCGCGCACAATTTTTTCGCTTCGCCCCCGGCCGATTTCACCGCGGATTCGACGACTGCCGCATCGCCTTCCCGATTGACATAGGTGAACATCACGCGAAAGCCGCGCGACGCCAGCATTTCGACGATGGCCCGCCCGATTCCGCGCGAACCTCCGGTTACCAGCGCGACCTCGCTCTCAGCCATGAGTCACCTCCCACTGTTCAGCACGTCCGGCGATTGAAAGAAAATGTTCACCACGGAGGACACGGAGAAAAACCGCATGAGATTCACGAGAGAGAGAGGAGGTTGGGCTCATCGCGGCAATTATCGTCATGCGACAACATCGCGCTTAGTCTCTCCCCTGCCTTGCTTTCTCCGTGCTCTCCATGTCCTCCGCGGTTCAACGCTTTGGATCTTGGCCTTACTCCTCAGTCCCTAAATAAGAACATCAGCCGACAAGCGGGACGCGTCCCGTCAGCGGATACTGCGGATCGTTGTATCCCGGCGTCGACGGATGCCCGAGGGACACCAGCGAATCCACCAGCGCCTCCCCCTTGGGTTCGAACCTGAACTCGAGCGCCTTCAGATAATCCTGCCATTGCTCCCGGGTTCGCGGTCCGCCGATGACGCTGGTCACGAGGGCGTTGTTGAGCACCCAGTTGATCGCAAAGTGTCCGGCGCTCGTTCCTTTCTTTTCGGCAAAGACGCGGATCTTCTGCGCGATAGCCAGCGATTCCTTGCGAAATTCGGTTTCCATCATGCGTTTGTCGGCACGCCCGGCCCGCGTTCCCTCGGGTGGAGCTTCGTTGGGCCGGTATTTTCCGGTGAGGACACCGCGCGCAAGCGGACTGTAAGGCACGACGCCGATCCCGTAATGGCGGCATGCCGGCAGGATTTCGACTTCGGGCTGGCGGTTCATCGCGTTGTAGTAAGGCTGGCAAACGACCGGTTGCGGCACGTTCATGGCGCGGCACAACCGGATGATCTCGGCGATGCGCCAGCCGCGAAAATTGGACAGCCCGAAATAGCGCGCCTTGCCCGACCGGATGATGTCGCCCATGGCACCGACCGTTTCCTCCAGATTTGCGTCATCGAAGTCGCGATGCAAATAGTAGATATCGACATAGTCGCCACCGAGGCGCTTCAGGCTCGCATCGATCGCCTGCATGATCCATTTGCGCCCGAGGCCCATCTGGTTCGGCCCGGGACCCATGACGTTGCCGACCTTGGTGGCGAGAACCCAATGATCGCGGTTGGACGCGATCAGCTTGCCGGTAATGCGCTCCGATTCGCCCTTCGCGTACTGGTCGGCGGTGTCGATGAAATTGACACCGGCGTCGAATGCGAAACTGATGATGCGGTCTGCCTCCTGTTCATCGGTCCGATCGCCGAACATCATGGTGCCGAGGCACAATGGCGAAACCCTCAGTCCGCTGTTGCCGAGCTTGCGGTATTCCATGGAATCCTCCCGCTGATACGCTTTCCGTCAAAGAGCCGCGAATGATGCCGCAAGCTCCCGCGAGGCGCAAACCTGGAGGGCCCGCCGCGCAAAGTGATATAAGACACCAATCCCCTTACGAGACCCCTTCTCCCATGCCCGGATCCATCCCATCCCAGATGCAGGCCATCGAAATCTCCTCCCCCGGCGGCCCGGAAGTGCTGCGCCCCGGTCGGCGGCCTGTCCCGTTACCCGCTGCAGGTGAAGTACTGATCGAGATCGCGGCCGCGGGCGTGAACCGCCCCGACGTCCTGCAGCGCAAGGGCGGCTATCCGCCACCGCCGGGCGCATCCGATATTCCGGGTCTTGAAGTCGCCGGGACCATCGTCGCCATCGGTCCGGATGACCCTGGTAAATCTGCGTCCCAAGACAACAGCAAGTCGGCGCCGCGGGTGCCTGAGTGGAAGATCGGTGACAACGTTTGTGCACTCGTCACCGGTGGCGGTTACGCCGAGTATGTTGCCGCGCCCGCCGCGCAATGCCTGCCGGTTCCGAGGGGCCTCACGCTGGAACAGGCTGCCAGCCTGCCGGAAACCTTCTTCACGGTCTGGGTGAACGTGTTCCAGCGCGCAGCGCTGAAGAACGACGAGACGCTGCTGGTGCAAGGCGGCTCCAGCGGCATCGGTGTGACCGCGATCCAGCTGGCGCGCGCCTTCGGGCATCGCGTATTCGTTACCGCGGGAACGGCCGAAAAATGTGCGGCGTGCGAAAAACTTGGCGCAACCCGCGCAATCAACTACCGCGATGAGGATTTCGTGGCGGTCATCAAACAACTGACCGGGGATCACGGCGTCGATGTGATCCTGGACATGGTCGGCGGGGACTATGTGCCTCGCGAACTTGCGTGTCTCGCGCCCGACGGCAGGTTGTCGCTGATTGCCTTTCTGGGCGGCACCAGGACTTCCCTGGACATGACCGACATCCTGCGCCGGCGCCTGACGATCACGGGTTCCACGCTGCGCCCGCGGCCTGTCGAGGTCAAGGCCGCCATCGCGCGCGCGCTTCGGGAAATGGTGTGGCCGCTGATCGAGGCGGGAAAAATACGCCCGGTGATCTACCGGACGTTCGGTCTGGAACAGGCGGCAGCCGCGCACGCGCTCATGGAATCAGGCGAGCACGTCGGAAAAATCATGCTCAGCGTCGGCAGGAAAAGCTAGAAGACCTGGAAGGCTTCCTCGCCGGGTTTCGGCGGTTCGCGGCGCAGCAGCGTCAAGTCGTGCTGCTCGGCGACCGCAGAGGCGTACTGCATGTTCTTGTCGATTTCGTCGAAGTACAGGTTCTGACCGCCGAAGTGCTTGCCGACATAGCCGTGCGCCCTGCCAAGCTGATCGTTCAGGCGCACCGTCGCGGTCTTGTAGAAATGCGGCGTCTTCTGCATCAGGTCCTCCACGGACCGGAACATGACGCTGGACCGGCGATCGGACTCGTCGCGCGCGGCCAGCCCGCCTTCGACGAATTCCGGATAAAGGCGATCGCGGCACTTCTCCAGATAACAGCGATCGGCCATCTGCGCGATGATGTCGGCAGTGCCGAGCATGTTGCCGATCAGCCGGAACGTCAGGTTCGGCACATCGATCTTGGCAATCGGCTTTTCGTAACCGGTGAAGTGGATGATGCGTGAGGCAATCGGCGCGAGTTCGGCCATGCCGATGCGGTTCATGTATTCCTCGAGGAATTTCGCGCCGCGGGTCACGTGCCTGAGCGTGTATTCGGCGCCGTTCTTGTGCCGGGTGTCGTTGACTTTGCGCAGGTAACCGATGTCGTGAAACAGCGCGGTCACGATGCCGAAGCGGAACAGCCGGGCGCCGAGTTCTCCGCTACGGTCCTGGGTGCGTTCGTAGCCGTCCATCAAGCGTGCCATCGCCAGGGTAACGTCGAGCGAATGCTGCAGGTTGTGGTAACTGGTATCGCAGGCGTGGTAACCGGGGTATTCGCCGGCCTGCAGGCGGGTCAGATCGCGGAAGCAGCGATTGAGGACGTGCGTGGAGGCCTTCGGATAAAGCTCGAGGAATATGCGATTGACTTCGCCATTGACCGAAGGCGCGTCAGTTGTGTTGACCCGGTTGGTGACATCGTAGTCGTTGCGACGCGGCATCAATGCCTGTCCTCTGTGGCCGTTTTGTTCTGTGACCGGAAAATCTTCGTCATGGTACCCTCCGGGCCGCCGGATTTTCAAGGCGATTTTTCCGCTTGCGGGCTTTTTTTGCGCCGTCGAATGCGGCCCAAGCCTGCTGCGTGAGAACTCACGTCCCCAAGCTTTATTGTAGGAAGCTAATGCATTGAACGGTCGGATTAAAAGTGACAACGGGCGTGCGCCGTCCGGACTATGCCGTAATGTCTGCAAAGCCGCAGGTGGCGCCGCAGCACTTTTGCTCGGACTGGCTTTACTCGCAGCTGCGGCGCCGACTTCGGCCCGTTCGCCGACAACCGGGTCGGTCGAGGTGGTGCGCACGGCCGACCTGCCCCAGGAAGCAAGGCAGACCCTGGCGTTGATCAAGCAGGGCGGGCCGTTTCCTTATGCGCGCGACGGCGTCGAATTTGCGAACCGCGAGGGCCGCTTACCGTATGCGTCGCGTGGCACCTATCGCGAATACACTGTAAAAACGCCAGGCAGCCGCGATCGGGGCGCCAGGAGAATTATCGCCGCGGGAAGCGAACGGTTCTGGTACACAGCCGACCACTATCGCAGTTTCAGGCGGATCGTCGAATGACAATCGATTTCTTCGAACTCATCGATTCGGGAGCAGGCGGCGTATTCCGCTGCCATGCGACCCTGCCCGACCAGGCGCTGGAATCCGCCGCGCAACGCAAAATGCTGGTCGTTCCGGTCAGGCTGCTTGCCGCCCGCGACAAGAACGGCTTTCTGGAAACAGTCGCCAGAGCATTGCAGTTCCCGGCGTATTTCGGCCACAACTGGGATGCGTTTTACGACTGCCTGCTCGACCTGAAGCATGGCGATGGCGCCGGCACGTTACTGGTATTGCGCGACGCCTCGGGTTTTGCGCGGGCCGACCCCGAAGAATTCGCGGCAGCGGTGGACACGCTGGTGGATGCCGCCGATTACTGGAAAGATAAAAACAAGGCGCTGCTGGTCGTCGTCGAACTGGAAACTCCGGCGCTGGCACCGGAGCTTGCGCAGATCAGCCGTCCAACGGCGTGACGGCTCGCGGCTCGTGCTGTTCGATATGGCGGCGCGCGCGTGAAGCATTCAGATAGCGTACCAGCTCCTGCAATGCCCGCTGGTACACCTCGCGCTTGAACTCGATCACGTTCTCCAGCGGAATCCAGTACTCGTGCCAACGCCAGGCATCGAACTCCGGATGCTCGGACTGGCGCAGACAAACGTCGCAGTCCCGCCCCACCAGCCTGAGCAGGTACCAGATCTGTTTTTGTCCGCGATACTGGCTGCGAGACTCCCGCCGGACCCAGTTCTGCGGCACGTCATAGCGCAACCATTCGCGTGTGCGCCCGAGGATCTTCACATGGCAGGGGTCGAGGCCGACTTCTTCCTTGAGCTCGCGGTACATCGCCTGCTCGGGGGTCTCGCCACCCTTGATCCCGCCCTGCGGGAACTGCCAGGCGTGTTCCTTGATCCGCTTGCCCCAGAAAACCTCGTTCCGTACGTTGCAAAGAATGATTCCTACATTCGGGCGATAGCCGTCACGATCGATCATGTGAGCCACCACTTGCCGATTCTCAATGGGGCGATTTTTCCACAAAACCCGGGATAAAAGAAGTTTCGTAATCCGATATCACGCCAGAAGGCGGGCCGCGGAGCGCGGATTCATCTCCCGCAATCCATCGACAAATCTCAGGAATTCAAGGCCGTAGAGCGACTGCAGGGATCGGGCCGCGGCCCGCAAGTCGTCCCAGCGCGGTTGCCCGGGCGAACGGCGGAAGGCAAGAACCGCCATGTTTCCGCGCCTTTGCGCCGGCACACAGACCACGGCAGCGAAGACGCCCTCGATGCGTTGCACGTAAGCATCGAACCGGGGATCGGCGCTCCAGAGATTCACCACCAGAACGCCATTGTTTGTCAGCGCAGCGTGCGCACTCGCATAAAAATCCTCCGAACAAAGCTCGGGAACCTGCTCGTTGCCGTCGTAGCCATCGACCATCAGCACGTCGCAGCAATCCGGGTGCGCGGCTACCCAGGCACCACCCTCCGCCGCTTCCACGGCCAGGCGTTCATCGTCGGGCGGCAGATGAAAATACTGCCGCGCAATGGCAATCACCCTGGGTTCGGATTCGATGATCGTAGTTTTGGTGCCGGGCAGATGCTTGTACACGAACTTGGGTAGCGAACCGCCGCCCAAGCCGATCATGAGAACATGAACGGGTCGCGGGCAGAACAACAGAAATGCCATCATCGCCCGCGTATACGACAGCACCAGTTCGTACGGGTCGTCGAGCTTCATCGAGCTTTGCACCGTATCGCTGCCCAGATGCAATGATCGGATACCGTCCTGCTCGCTGACTTCGACACTGATTTCGCGATTCACCCAGCGACTGATTTTCCACTTACCAAGCAAGCCCGCCTCCCGATGATTAACGCAATGCGCAACGCCCGGCGTCCCGAGCGACAAACGCGAGGACCGCAGCCAAAAAGGCCGCAAGCCTCGTTGCGCACCGGTGCCGGCCTGTAGAATAGCTGCTTTTCGACAACGGAATCATGCGCATGCGCACCTCGCAGTTCTTCATCTCCACGCTCAAGGAAGCCCCCAGCGAAGCCGAACTCCTCAGCCACAAGCTGATGCTGCGCGCCGGCCTCATCAAGAAACTCGGCAGCGGGCTTTATACCTGGATGCCGCTGGGCTTGCGCGTGCTGCGCAGGGTCGAGCACATCGTGCGTGAGGAAATGAATCGCGCCGGTGCGGTGGAGTTGCTGATGCCGGCGGTGCAGCCGGCCGAGTTGTGGCAGGAAACCGGCCGCTGGGAGGTGTTCGGCCCGCAAATGCTCAAGATCAAGGATCGCCACGAGCGCGATTTCTGTTTCGGCCCGACGCACGAAGAAGTCATCACCGATATCGCACGCAAGGAAATACGCTCCTACCGGCAACTGCCGCTGAATTTTTATCAGATCCAGACCAAGTTTCGCGACGAGATCAGGCCGCGCTTCGGGGTCATGCGCGCCCGCGAGTTCGTGATGAAGGACGCATACTCCTTCCACGCGAATTATCCGGACCTCGAGCGCGAGTACCGCAACATGTATGAAGCGTATTCGCGCATCTTCACGCGACTCGGCCTCACATTCCGCGCTGTTGCGGCCGACCCCGGCGCGATCGGCGGCACCGGATCACATGAGTTTCACGTGCTCGCGGATTCGGGCGAAGATGCCATTGCCTATTCGCCGGCATCCGACTTCGCCGCAAATGTAGAACTGGCCGAGGCCGTGGCACCGGTGCAGCCGCGAGCGGCGGCGGTGAAGAAAATGCAGAAAGTGCCCACGCCGGGCAAGACGACGTGCGAAGAGGCGTCTGCGCTGCTGAACCTGCCGCTGTCGCGTTCGGTAAAAGCGCTGGCGGTCGTGAACGAAGACAGAATGTTCATGCTCCTGGTGCGCGGCGACCATCAATTGAACGAAGTCAAGGCAGCAAAGATCCCGGGGCTCGACCCTTTCCGCTTCGCGACCGACAAGGAAATCGAGGCACGCCTCGGCTGTCGTCCCGGCTATATCGGCCCGGTGGGCGTGCCCGCCGACATCACGGTCGTGGCCGACCGCTCGGTTGCCGCGATGAGCGATTTCGTCTGCGGTGCCAACGAAGCCGGTTTTCATCTGGCCGGCGTCAATTTCGGCCGCGACCTGCCCGAGCCCGCCGTCGTCTCCGACATCCGCAACGCGATCGCCGGCGACCCCTCACCCGACGGCAAGGGCACGCTCGAAATCTGCCGCGGCATCGAAGTCGGGCACATCTTCCAGTTGCGGACCAAATACTCCGAAGCGATGAAAGCGACCTATCTCGACGAAGGCGGCAAGACGCAGGTGCTGGAAATGGGTTGCTACGGCATCGGCGTATCGCGCATCGTTGCCGCGGCGATCGAACAGGGAAACGACGAAAAGGGCATCGTCTGGCCGTTGCCGATGGCGCCGTTCCAGGTTGCGATCGCGCCGATCGGCTATCGCAAGAATGCGGACGTCAAAAGGGTCGCGGACCAGCTGCACGAAGAATTACGGGACGGCGGCGTGGATGTGCTGCTCGATGACCGCGACGAGCGCCCGGGCGTCATGTTCGCGGATCTCGAACTGATCGGCGTGCCTCATCGCGTGACCGTCGGCGAACGCGGCTTGAAGGAAGGCAAGATCGAATATCAGGGCCGCACCGACAAATCCGCCACCTCCATCGAATTGCAGACGGCGGCAGGATACTTCAAATCCCTGTGGCGATGAAAAGAACACGCACGCGAACTGCAATCGCGGCGCGCCTGCTGCTGCTGTTGGCATGCATGTCAGTCCTTCGTTTATCTTTCGCGGGCGAGCAGCAATACGAGCCGCTTTCCGCGAGCGTGCAGGCGGTATTGCACCGTTCCGTGGCCGATCGCGCCAGTCAGCGGCTGACCTTCGCATCGCAGACGGAAGGCGCCGCGTGGCTTGCCGACATGTCGAGGCGGCTGGAAAGGCATATTCCGGACGATATCGCCCGCCAGGATTTTCTTGTTACCGTGCAATACGAAGCGACCCGAGCCGGGCTCGATCCGCAACTGGTGCTCGGCGTCATTCAGGTGGAGAGCAAATTCCGCAAATACGCGGTGTCGAAGGCGGGCGCGCGCGGCTACATGCAGGTGATGCCGTTCTGGCTGAAACTGATCGGCGATGGCAACCAGAATCTGTTCAACCTGCGCACCAATTTGCGCTACGGCTGCACGATCCTGCGCCACTACCTGAATATCGAACGCGGCGACACGTTCCGTGCGTTGGCTCGCTACAACGGATCCCTCGGCAAGTCACACTACCCCGAAAACGTGTTGCGCGCCTGGACAGCACAGTGGGGCTACGAGCGTGGCCGCCCGAGCATCATCATCGCGCCGACCCGCTATCTCGGCGACAATTGAGTCCGCTCAACCGGCTTTCTTGCCACCGATCAGTTTCTCGATCTGCTTGCGGGTTATCTTGCCCACATGCCGCTGCGCGAGCCTGCCCTGGGGATCGTAAATGAAGGTGGTCGGGAGTCCGTCGACCTGGCCGATGCTTTCTGAAATCTTGCGATCGCCGAGCACGATCGGGTAGTTGACGAACATGCCTTCGGCGAACTGCATGACCTGGCTGGCATCCTGGAATTCCATCGCGATGCCGATGACCTCGAGATCCTTGCGCGATTCCTTGATCGCCACGAGGTCCGGTATCTCTTCCAGGCAGGGCGGGCACCAGGTCGCCCAGAAGTTCACGATCACCCACTTGCCACGGTAACCGGCAAGACTGTGGGACTTGCCTTGCGCATCGATCAGCGTGAAATTTTCCGCGGCGGGCGCGACACCCGTCCAGAGCAGGGCCAGTACCAGGAGCAACCGAAATCCGTGCACTTGCATGAATCCCCTCAGGCGATGCGCGCGGTCCGGGAACTGCTGCCGGTTGCGAACAATTCCCTCAGGCTGAAGTCCAGTTCGCCATCCACGGTGGAAGATACGTTCGCCACCAGCTTTCGGATTGCGGATTCTTCACTGACTTCCGCGGCATCCCGCCCGAACACGAACAACCTGAAGATCTCCTTGACCGGAATGCCTCCCGCGTCGCGTGCAAGCACCCACCCGTTGCCCTGAAGCTTGGCGACCCAGCCCGCGTTCACCAGTTTTTCCAGGATCGCCTCGGCTTCTTCCCACGACAGCTTCAAGGCCGTGCGCAATTGCTGAAGGTTGAGCACGTAACCATCCAGATAGGCGCGGTAGAGCATCCTGAGAACTTCCATGGCCGAGACGAACTGCGCCCCGGGCGCCTGCTTGAGGAGCACGCCGCCGCTGCGCCAGTAGGGCAGCACCGCCGTGATGACCGCGGCAAAAATAATCACCACCCAGGAGAAATAGATCCACATCAGCAGGATCGGCAGGCTGGCGAGCGTACCGTAGACCAGTTTGTAGCTGGCAAAATTGGCGACGAAATGGCCGAAGGCGAGTTTCATGGCTTCGAATGCAAACGCGGCGATGATGCCGCCGACCACCGCGTCGAGCACGGTAACCTGCCGGTTCGGTACGGTGCGATATAGAAAACCGAAAGCAACCGAGGTCAGGACCAGCGGACCCAGTTTCAGGAGCGCAACCTCGAGATCCGGCGCCTGCCGGCCAAAGCCCAATGACTGCGAAACCAGCCAGGACGTCAGCGAAAGGCTGCCGCCGATCAGCATGGGCCCGATGGTCAGCACCGACCAGTAGATAAGTACTCGCTGGATCAGGGAACGCGGCCGCTTGACACGCCAGATGGTGTTGAATGCCCGGTCGATGGTCAGCATCAGCATGATCGCCGTGACAGCCAGCAGCACGATGCCAAGAGCTGTCAGACGCGCCGCGTTTTCCGCGAACTGCTGCATGTAGACGGTGATCAGCCGCGAGGACCCCGCCGGTACCAGATTGCTGGCGACATAGGCACGCAACGTTTCTACAACATTGTCGAACACCGGAAACGCCGTCATGACCGTGGCCATGATGGTGACCAGCGGCACCAGTGCGAGCATGGTGGTGAACGTGAGGCTGCCGCAAAGCTGGAAGCACCGCTCCTCCTTGAAACGCCGGTAAACCAGCACGACGAAGTTCCCCAGCAGCCGGAACTGGCGAACGATGTCTTTGAGTGATTGCAGGCGAAGGTTCATGTCGGGCCGCAGGATGCTGCCGATATAATACGGGCTTCCAGGGCGGGAAAACATACGGCGATGCAGGAAATCCTGATTCTCTACTACAGCCAGACCGGCGCAGTGAGGCAGATGGCCCAACTCATCGCGCGCGGCGTAGAGAAGGTGCCTGGAATGGCCGCGCGGCTGCGCACTGTCCCTAAGGTATCTACGGTGGCAGAGGCGACGCAGGCCGAGGTGCCGGATGCCGGAGCCCCTTACGTCGAGTACAGCGATCTCGAGCAATGCACCGGACTGGCGCTGGGCAGTCCGACACGCTTCGGCAACATGGCCGCTCCCCTGAAGTATTTCATCGACGGCACGGGCGCGCTGTGGCTCAAAGGCGCCATGAGGGGCAAGCCGGCGGCGGTTTTTACTTCCACCGCGTCGATGCACGGCGGACAGGAATCAACGCTGATTTCCATGATGCTGCCGCTCATCCATCACGGCATGCTGATTGTCGGCGTGCCCTATACGGAACCGGAACTCATGAGCACTCGCGGCGGCGGTACACCCTATGGCGCCAGCCACCTCGCCGGGGCCAACGCTGACCAACCGATAAGCGAAGACGAGCGGCGGCTTTGCATTGCGCTCGGCCAGCGGCTTGCCGAAACCGCGCGCAAACTCGCAAAGATATGATCTTTAAACTCCCACAGCGGTGGCAAGTAAGAAGCCATGACCAGAGGAGATGAAGCGCGCCGGCTGGTGCGCAGGTTTGCGAGCGGCGTACTTGCCACGCAATCGCTGAAATTTCCCGGCTATCCGTACGCATCTTCTTTGCCCTTCTGCACCGACCAGCGTGGCCGCGTCGTAGTGCTGATCAGCCACCTTGCCGAACATACCCAGAATGCGGACCACGACCCGAAATCCGGCTTTCTGGTCTCTCCTCTGACCCGCGACCTGCAGGAGCAGGCACGCGTGAGCATGATCGGAGACATCGTGGCAATAGATGATGCAGGAGTTGCCTCGCGTTATCTGCGATTTTTTCCGGAGGCCCGGCAATATCTGCAGATCGGCGGCTTCCGTTTTTTTCGCCTCGAACCGCGTTCGCTGCGCTATATCGCGGGGTTTGGCAGTATTCATACAATCGCTTCCGAAAATTACCTCGCTCCGCATTATCCGATCGCGGACGCCGAAGGCGACGTGATCGAGCACATGAACGTCGAACATGTGCACAACCTGCTCGACTATTGCCGTCACGTTCATGGGAAGAGGCCCGATAGCGCCGAAATGATCGGCATCGACTGCGATGGATTCGATGTGCGCGCCGACAGCGAAGTACTGCGCATCGAATTCGACGGCGAGATCAAGGACTCCGGTGAGGCGCGAGCAGAACTCGTGAAACTCGCGCAGGCGAGCCGCGCATGATGCGTGCTGCGCAAGTCATCGCCGGCGCGAGCCTCATCGCGCTCATCTTTCTGTGCGTTGCCTGGGAATTGTGGCTGGCTCCGGTACGGGCAGGCGGTTCCGCCATGGCCCTGAAAGCGCTGCCGCTGTTGCTGCCGCTGTTTGGCGTCCTGCACGGCAAGCGCTATACCTACCAGTGGTCATCGATGCTGATCTTTGCCTACTTTGCAGAAGGTGTGGTGCGCGCCTGGAGCGAACGCGGATCCGGTCGTGTGCTGGCAATCACCGAGATCGTACTTTCTCTTCTTTTTTTCACTGCGGCTGTCTGGTATGCGCGCGCCTCTGCGGGGAAATGGACGTGATCTACCCGCGAATTGTCGTTTCCGTCAGGCCGCTTCACGTCCCGTGACGATCTATCACGGCCGTTTCGCGCCGACGCCTTCGGGTCCCCTGCACTTCGGCTCGATGGTCGCCGCGGTCGGAAGCTACCTCGACGCAAAATCGCATGGCGGGACCTGGGCATTGCGCATCGACGACCTTGACCCTCCTCGGAATGCGCCCGGCTCGGCCGACTCGATCTTTCGATGTCTGGAGAAATTTCAGATGGTTTGGGACGGCGCAGTCGTATTTCAGAGCACACGCACGGATGTCTACCAGGCGGCCCTGGATCGATTGCGAAGCCAGGGCCTCGTCTACCCCTGCGCTTGCAGCCGCAA
Source organism: Burkholderiales bacterium (assembly GCA_035260785.1). GTDB lineage: Bacteria > Pseudomonadota > Gammaproteobacteria > Burkholderiales > JACQAP01 > JACQAP01. Next base: position 7,041 of record DATFUO010000240.1, on the reverse strand, counting down.
GGAGGTCGGCGATGCGGGGCTGGGCGGAACGGTTTATCCCGGCACCTGCCGCCAGGGTGTGCGTCCGGGACGAGAGGCGCAAGCGTGGCGCCTGCGCACAGTGGACACGGCCATTGAATTCGTGGACCTCCTGCAGGGCCGCATGGGCCAGAATCTCGAACGCGAGATCGGCGATTTCGTGCTCTTTCGCGCCGATCGGGTATTCGCCTACCACCTGGCCTGTGCAATCGACGACTCCGCGCAAGGCATCACGCACGTGGTGCGCGGCGCCGATCTGATGGCCTCGACGCCACGGCAGATTTACCTGCAAAGGTTGCTGGACCTGCCCACACCGGAATACCTGCACTTGCCGGTCGCGCTGGACGCATCCGGCGAAAAGCTCTCCAAACAAACCCGCGCTGGAGCCGTGCAGCCAGAACAAGCGGCGCTTATCCTGGCCGACGTCCTGCGATTCCTGAACCACCGGCCGCCCGATGAAGTATGCACTGACGGCGTTTCCGCCCTGTGGAGCTGGGCCCTGGAAATGTGGAGGCGGGATCGGCTGCCCGATGTTATAAGCGCGGGCGCGCCTTCCGTCCGTAGAGACAGCGCAACTCCATCCTGAAAGGCCGGTTCCTTCGATTGCGTCTTTAACGATGGAGACCAAATCACTTGCCTGAGTTGGCACGAGCGGGCGCTCACTTTGGAACGCTATGACGGACTGATCGCTGTAGACAATACGTTCTGCATTGGTCAACTAATTGATAAAAAAATAATTTTGCTACCCGAGCAATGGGGCGGTGGCGTGAATTGTTCCGAATCGATTTACGCAATCACCTTTCCTTGCTGTCGATCGGGAACCGCTTCAGCTTCGACCTCGCTAGTGGCCCGAAAAAATTTATTGTTCAATGAGTTAACTTAGGCAACCAACCGTGGCCCGTTCATGGTGCAAGGCACCATTCTCTCGCGGCATTACACCAGAAACTCCTTGACTCAGGCGGCGGTAAAGGGAAGAATACGAATTGTGCAATGCACCATTTCTATTTGTATCGAGCTTCTTAACTCTTGCCGTCAAAGGACTACGCCATGATCACCAAACCTGAACAAATCACTGCAGCCGGAAAAGCGCATTTGGACGCAACCGTGCGCATCGCCACGATCGCCGCCGAAGGCGCCGAAAAACTTCTGGATCTGCAATTCAAGAATGCCAAGGCCACGTTCGACGCAGTCGTAAAGAATGCAAAAGTGTTCACTGAACTCAAAGATGTGTCGCAAGTGGCATCCTGGGCCGAAACCAGTTTCCAGCCCAGCATGGACAAAGCCGCCGCGTACGCCAAGAGCTTTTACGACGTCGCCAGCGGGACCCAGCGGGAAATCAGCGCGCTGCTTGAAGAGCAGGTCGCGGAATTCAACAAAAGTGTGTCCGTGGCACTGGACGCCGCCTTCAAGTTAGCTCCGGCCGGATCGGAATCCGCCGTCGCAGCGGCAAAATCGGTCATCGATGTCGCCAATTCAGTTTACGACACCGTCTCCAAGGCGACCAAGCAGCTGTCCTCTTTGACGGAGCAAAACGTCGTAGCCGCGACCAGCAAAAAGAAAGCCGCTTGAGCACCTCGATTTTGGAAAAGCCCCGGCATTCCGGGGCTTTTTCATTTCGCACCCCCGGGTCTGCGAACCCCTGGCGCGAACCCCAATCACTTGTCGGCCATGAAAACCCTCAGCGCTGATCCGGCGGCACAAGGGCCTGGAGGCGTTCGGGAAGAGGATAGTGGGGATATTGATGGCGGAATGCGAGCAGTTGCCGGCGCACCTCAGCCTCCTTGCCATCGCGTAGCAAGGCTTCGATCGTTCCGAGCCAGCCCTGAGGCTGGGCCTGCGACGCGTCGATCTCTTTGCGCGATTCCTGGGCACTTCCACGGGATTCCCCGGCAATATCGGCCAACGCCTTGGCTTTTTTGCTGGAGGATATATCGCTGGAGTCGGCAGCCGGGAACTGAGGCTGCTGGGTGGACTGGGCCGATCCGGCTACGTCGGCCGCGGCCGGCAACGGTGCGGGCGACGCCACCGAGCCCAATGCGGAATTTTTCTGGGCAACTGCCACTTCATCGCGCGCGACCGGCTCCCGATCCGGGCGCGAACCGCGCTCGCGGGAAGGCCTGTCTTCACGGAGCGAGTCCGCCTGCATCCTGGTTTGAGCCTTCAACGCCAGTTTCGGCGGAGCCGATTTTGCCAGCTTTGCTTCCTCGGTGGCGGGCCGATCGAGGGACTGAAGCGGCGGTTCATTGTCACGCACCAGAAGTACTAGAGAAACGCCAATTACGAGCATGGCAGCAATAGACGCCGGCACGTGCCAGTTGCTTCTCCGGCGAGGTTGCTCCACTTCGCGACGGGCAGCCGCCAATACGGCTGCGTCCAGGCGCGCCGGCGGTTCGTCCTTAGCGCCTGCGCGGTAGCGTTCGGAGACCTCCGAACTTATCTTTTCCAGCTCGCGGTCTTCAGGCGACGTCGGCTTCATGCTCGATTCCTTCGCGCAGCTTTGCAAGCGCATAGCGCAAGCGGCTCTTGGCGGTTTCCCTTCCGGTCCCGGTCACCGTGGCAATTTCTTCCAGCGACAAGCCACCTTCTTCGTGCAACAAAAACACTTCGCGCTGTTCCGGTGGCAGCAATGCCAGCGCGTTCAGAAGTTTCGCGGCCGATTGGCGTATCGCCACTGCGCGCTCGGGTTGATCCCGGGCGGGACCCGCTACCTGATTGACCTCGTCCCCATCGTCGTCGAGCGAAATCAGGTGCAGCGGCGTCTTGCGGCGAAAATAATCGACCACGCAATTGTGTGCGACGTGATAAAGAAAGGTCGCAAACCGGGCCTCGACCCGATAGCGCGCTCGAGAGGACACGATGTTCACCCAGATTTCCTGGAACACTTCCTCAGCGGCGGAACGCAGTCCGACCTGGCGCAACACGTAGCGGAATACTCCGCCGCGATGGCGTCCGTATAACTGCTCGAATGCCGCCGCATCGCCGTCGCGGTAGCGCAGCATCAACTGTTCGTCGGGCACGGGTTCGACGGTCACGTGCGCCAGTCTAGCCGGAAGCATTGCTCATGGCATCTTCGCGTGGACCGGGGCCCCCGCGCCTAGCCCCGTTCCGGCGGGTCCGCGACAAATCCACCCGGGAACGGCGAAGGCAGCTTGCGCTGTTCGCGGATCACGCCGCGCGTAACCAGATTGGCATAAGTATCGTAGTGGATGGCAATGATCTCCGCCGGTACGTCCGATTCGCGCTCGAATTCGACGAAACGCGCGGGAGCGTTCTGGCTGCGTCCATGGCCGGTCCCGATTTTATTCTCCGCAGCCGGTGCTGCCGCCGAACGCGGCGCACTGTCGTTGGAAGCACCGGCGGCTTCGGCGCGCGATTTAGGTTGCTCAAGCTCCGCCAGCGGCTCCGGCTTGCGCCGGAACAACGCAACGCCTATCACGCCCACGTTGTCCGGACGCCCGGTGCGCGCGGCATAGGAATCGCCCAGGTCCGTGAAATAGAACGACGCTATTTTTTCCAGGCTCTTGCGCCAGCCCGCGATGGACAGCGGCCTGCCCCGCTCGATCACATACCCGCTTTGCGCAGACGCCGCGGTTTCGCCCGTCACGACATTGACGCCATCGACGGAAACGACGGCAAGCAAATCGCCTCGATCGCGATTGCGAATGGTGACCTGGTATTCCTTGCCGGGACGCCCGGCCACGAACCAGTGGCCGCTGCTTTCGTAGACTGGCAGCGTACGCCCGGATTCACGGTCGTGGATTTCGACGTCGGCCAGGCGGCCGGCCGCCAGCACCGGGCCGGCGAGAAGAAACAAAAAGAAGAATTGCAGCAAGTGTTTCATGGTGTGCTCCTTGTGATGAGAACACTGCTGTAAACGCAGGGTCGCGCAGAATGGGGTTAAATCAAAGGAGGCACGAGGCGCCAGGCTCTAGGCGCGAGGGGAAAGGCTCCAAGGCCCTTTTTAGAACTTCGTGCCTAGTTCTTCGCGCCTACTTTCTCGGGTCCCACGCAAACCCGAGCGCGCCCACTCCCTGTTTGAGGAACTCGAGGGCTTCGGCCGCGAGCTTCGCTTCGCCTTTGATGCCGAGTTCGATGCGCCGTCCGGCGGGCGTAAAACTCGGAAGGCTGAACAACTTCAGCGCCGGGTAACGGGCAATGCAGTCGTTCATCAGATCGATGAGCTGGCTCTCACCCGCATCCTTGACGACGATCGCCATGTCCACCGGTGGGTCCACCCGGTTCAGGTGGGGGTATTCGGTGTCGAGCACCCACTCCATCATTGGCCACGCCATCTCCGGAAATCCGGGCAAAAAATGGTGCCTTGCAAAGCTGAATCCGGGCACGCGGTTGTAGGGATTGGGAATGATCCGGCTGCCGACGGGAAACACGCCCATCTGGATGCGCTTGGGGTAGGCCTCGGCGCCGAAGCGCGCTTCAATCTCGCGCTTAGCGTCGGGATGCAGTTGCAACCCAACGCCCGCCGCCTGCGCCGCGCACTGGCGTGTGTGGTCGTCGGGGGTCGCGCCGATTCCACCGAAACTGAACACGATGTCTGCGCGTGCCAGCGTACTGGTCAGCACCGGCGTGATGATTTCCGGATCATCGGGCAGATTCATGCTCCACGACAGCCCGAGGCCGCGCGCCTTCAGCAGTTCGACGATCCGCGGAAAGTGCTTGTCCTGGCGTTTGCCCGACAGGATTTCATCGCCAATGATGAGTGCTCCGAACACGTTGCGGCTCCCGCCTGGGTCAAGGGCGGCGAGTTTGCGGCTAACGGGGAACGGCCGTCAAGCGCGCCGCCTCAAATGACCCATTGACATTCACCCGGGCTAGCGGCAAAAATAGTTCGCATTAGAACAAAATCACCGGACAGCGGCTTCATGCCTAAAGAGCAGTTCATTAGAACTTTGCGATCGTTGGCCGAGTGCTACCAGGCTTTCGAGGCCTATGCGGGAACGCATGTGCGCAAGCTTGGGTTGACGGCCGCGCAATTCGATATCATCGCGACGCTCGGAAACACGCCGGGCATGACGTGCAAGGAACTCGGCGAAAGAACGCTGATCACCAAGGGCACGCTAACCGGCGTGCTGGATCGACTGGAAGCCCACGGCCTGATCCGGCGCACCGCTTCCGATGCCGATCGCAGGCAGGTATTCATAGTGCTTACGCCGCTGGGAGTACGCACTTTCGAGCACACATTCCCGGCCCACATCGGCCACCTCAAGGTCGCGTTTACGGTGTTGTCCCCGCGCGAGTTGGATCAGACGGCGGAACTGCTTCACAAGCTTCGGGACGCCTTGCGCGAAGCCCGCGCGCAACGCAAGGCGGCCTGACATGGTCTCATCCCCGCAACGCTACACGGGCGTCGCGATCACGCTGCACTGGCTGATCGCGGTGGCGATCCTGTGCACGTTCCTGCTCGCCGAGTATATGACCGGGATGCAGCTTTCTCCGGCCAAACTGAAGCTGTATTCCTATCACAAGTGGATCGGCGTCACGATTTTCCTGCTCGTGCTGATACGCCTCGCCTGGCACGCCTCGCATCGCCCGCCCGCGCCGCCGGCATCGATGCCGGCCTGGCAGCACAGCGCCGCCAGCATCGCCCATTTTTTTCTTTACGCGCTCACGCTGGCCATTCCCGTTTCGGGCTGGCTGATGAGTTCGGCTTCCGGCTTTCAGGTCGTCTACCTCGGTGTGCTCCCGATCCCCGACTTGCTTGCCAAGAACAAGGATATGGCGGACCAACTGAAGCAACTGCATGAGGCGCTGAACTGGCTGATGGTGCTGGTCGTTGCGTTGCATGTCGGAGCCGCGCTGAAGCACCATCTTTTGGACCGCGATAACGTGCTCTCGCGCATGCTGCCTTTCATCAAACAACGGAGTGCCGTCAAATGAGATTCCAGTCCATCCTGCCGCTCGTGGCCCTGTTCGCGTTCAGCCTATCCGCCGCAGCGGCCGGCGTGGATTACGCGAACAGCGAAATTACATTCGTCTCGAAGCAAATGAACGTTCCGGTACAAGGGCGGTTCAGAAAATTCACTGCGCAGATCGCTTTCGATCCCAAAAAACTCGCCTCGGCAAAAGCCGAAATCGAGGTCGACCTGGCAAGCATCGATACCGGGAGCGCGGACGCCGATGCCGAAGTCGGCAAGAAAGCCTGGTTCAACACCAGCGCCTTCCCCACTGCAAGATTTGTTTCCGCCTCCGTGGCGCAAGCCGGTCCCGACAAATACGAAGCGCACGGCCAACTCTCCATCAAGGGGGTTGGCCAGGACATCGCCGCACCGTTCAGCGTCAAGCGTTCCGGCGATCGTGTCACCTACGAAGGCAGTTTCGTCCTCAGGCGATTGCAATTCAAGATCGGCGACGGCGTCTGGTCGGACACCGACACGGTGGCCGACGAGGTGCAGGTGAAATTCCGCATCGTCACCTCAGCCAAGAATTAGCGTTCGGATGTCGCCGCGTGCCGGGGATCGGGACGCGCGACGTCTAACCAGGAACACTGATAAGTCGGCAACATCATCCAACCAGCAATGTTCAACCAGAAAAGGAGATTCAATTGAAAACCAAACTCGCAGCATTCCTGATCGGCACCGCTCTCGCGCTGCCGGTGGCCGCGGCTGATTTCTACACTTTGGACCCGGCTCACACTTATCCAAATTTCGAGATCAACCACCTCGGCTTCTCGACAATGCACGGTCGCTTTGGAGCAACGAGCGGAAAAGTCGTCCTAGACGGCGCGGCCAAGAGCGGCAGCATCGATATCACGATTGATGCCACGTCGATCGATACCGGCCACGCGAAGCGCGACACCCATCTGAAGAGCGAAGAGTTTTTCAATATCGGCAAATTTCCCACGCTGACGTACACGGCCACCAAACTGAAGTTCAACGGCGACAAGCTGGCGGGCGCCGACGGCGAACTGACCCTGCTCGGCGTGACCAAGCCGGTGAGCCTTGCAGTGACTGCTTTCAACTGCGGACCGCATCCGATGAACAAGAAACAGATGTGCGGCGCGAGCGC
>DATFUO010000239.1:0-4488 GCA_035260785.1 Burkholderiales bacterium | reverse complement strand
TGGGCGGACGAATCCGAGATGCGCGCCGAGGTCGATTCCCTGCTCGGCCGCATCGCCGAGTTCGCGCCTCCAGAGGAAGAAGAGCTCGAGGCAGCACCGCAGACCGTTGAGGAACCGAGAGCCGAAAGCGCCGCGCAAGGGCCCGCAATGACGCGCAAGCCCGGCAAGCATCCCGGCGGCGCCGCCGCAAAATCCGTACGCATCGCGCTGGAACGCCTCGATCACATGATGAACACCGTCGGCGAGTTGGTCATTAACCGCACCCGTATGGTCGGCCGTGTGGCTGAATTAGAGAAACTCGTCGACACCCTGGGATTTTCCAAGGAGCGTTTGCAGGGCAAAGTTTCCGAGTTCCAGGAAAAATACGAATTCAATCGCATCAGCAATTCGCGCGCATCCGCGCCATGGAACCCCAATACCACTCCGCAGCGCCTGAACAGCGCCGCGGCCGGCGATACCTCCTTCTGGTCCGACTTCAGCGAACTGGAAATGGACCGCTACGACGACTTCAATATTCTTTCCCGTTCCATGGCGGAAATTTCCGCCGACGTCAACGAAGTTCTGACCCAGCTCGAAGGCTTCATCGGGCGCGTCGAAGGCGACATCGACGAGTTCACCAAGCTCGCGCATCACCTGCAAGACGAATTCACCGCCGCACGCATGGTGCCCATTGGCACCCTCTATTCCCGGCTTTCGCGAGCTGTGCGCGACGCTGCCACTTCCGCCGGCAAACAGGTCGAACTCGATCTCACCGGCAGTGAAACTGAGCTGGACAACAACATCATCCAGCAAATTTCCGATCCGCTCGTGCACCTAGTGCGCAATTCCGTCGCTCATGGAGTCGAGCACGCCGACGTCCGCCGCGCCGCCGGAAAGTCCGAAGCCGGCAAAGTTTCCCTCCGCGCTTATCATCGCGGGAATCACATTTACATCGAAGTCGAAGACGACGGCGGCGGCATCGATTACGATCGCGTGAAGCAGAGCGCTATCGAGCGCGGCCTGGTCTCGCCCGAGACCGCGGACCGCCTCACCGATCGCGACTTCCGTGAAATGCTCTTCCATCCCGGCTTTTCCACCGCGCCCGCAAAGACCGAGCTGGCCGGCCGCGGCGTCGGCCTGGACGTCGTGCGCGCCAATCTCAATGTGCTGAACGGCGAAATCGACATCCAAAGCACGCGCGGCCAGGGAACCAAGTTCACGCTGAAAGTTCCACTGACCTTGATCATCTCCCCCGCGCTGTTCGTGCGCTGCGGCGGCACCAGCTTCGCGCTTCCGCTCGCCGTGGTCGAGGAAATTCGCCGGCTCCGCGCCGACGAGATCGAAGACGTGGGCGGCAAGTTGCTGACTAAGGTTCGCGACGTGGTCACCGAAGTTATCCGTCTGGACTCCTATCTCGGCCTGCCTCCGCTCGAACCCGTCAACGGCTATTTCCGCATGGTTGTGGCCAACGCCGGCAATCGCCAGATCGGCCTGGTTGTCGAGGAAGTCCTCGGCAAGGACGAAATCGTCATCAAGAACCTCGGCGAGTATTTGCGTCGCGTCAAGCTCTTCCCGGGCACAACCATCGCGCCCGACGGCAGGTTGATTCTCCTGATCGACTTGAATCGCATGGTGGCCACCGAACCCGGCGAACGCCGCGCTTTGCAGGCGACTCCTACGGCCGCGCGCATCTTCGCTCCGGGCTCTGCCGCGGTCGCTCGCGGCACCATTCCCGCCGAAGCCATCGATCGCGTCGAGCACGAGCGCGTCATCGTCGTCGCCGACGACTCCATCAGCGTGCGCAAATTTGTCGGCCGCATGCTCGAGAAGAACGGTTATCGCGTGAAGCTGGCCGCCGACGGCCTAGAAGCCGCCGAACTCGTCGCCCAGCACGGCTGCCACCTGGTTATCACGGACCTCGAGATGCCGCGCATGACCGGCTACGAACTGATGGTGCAGTTGCGTCAAAGCCCCGCGACGCGCCGCATCCCCGTCATGGTGGTCACATCGCGCGCCGGCGCCAAACATCGCGACCGCGCCATAAAAGAGGGCGCTGCCGCTTTTCTGACCAAGCCCGTCCAGGAAGATCAACTGCTCGCCGCGGTCGAACAGCTCATAGGAACGGAGGCGACGCATCCGGTTGTTCCGGTGGCGTAGAGGACCGATGGCACCCCCAGCCAACAAAAAATTCCGCGTCTTGATCGTCGACGACTCCGCCTTCATGCGCAAAGTCCTCGAGCAGATTTTCAACGCCGACGACCAACTGCAGGTCGTGGGCCACGCCAAAGACGGCCGCGAAGCCGTCGCCATGGCCGAATCGCTCAAGCCAGACGTCATCACCATGGACATCAACATGCCGCACATGGACGGTCTGCAAGCCACCGCCCAGATCATGACCACGAATCCCAAGCCTATCGTTATCGTCAGCTCGGAATCGAGGGAAGGCGCGGCCGGCTCGCTTAAATCGCTGGAACTCGGGGCCATCGAATTTGTCGGCAAACCCTCCAGCGGCATCGACCTGGACATGCAAAACGTGAAGGAAGAGCTGCTGCGCAAAGTGCGCATGGCCGCGAAAGTGCGCGTCGTGCGTACCGCCTCGAGACTTGCTCTCACCGTCCAAGGCACAAACCGCGGCGCTGCGCCTGCCAAGCCAGCTCCGGCCGTTCGCACCGTCCCAGCGCCCGCGATTCCCGCGGACCAGCGCTTCCCCGTCGTTGTAATGGGCGCCTCTACTGGCGGCCCCGCCACTGTGATGCGCCTTGCGCCGGGATTCACGCGCGACTTCCCTGCCGCAGTCTTTCTGGTTCAGCACATGCCTGCGTCCTTCACCACCCAATACGCGGCGCAGCTCGCTGAATTCACCAGCATTCGCGTGAAGGAAGCGGAAGCCAACGAAGCCGTGCAGCCCGGCACGCTTTACATTTGCCCCGGCGCGCAGCATCTGCGCGTTACTCCCGCGGGCCGCATTCAGCTCGACGCCGCTTCCGGCCGCATCAACGGCTATCTGCCAAATATCGACATCACCATGGAAACCGTCGCGGCTTACGCCGGAGCCATGAGCATCGGCGTGATCCTCACTGGCATGGGCAGCGACGGCGCGAACGGCGCCAAAGCCATTAAGTCCGCCGGCGGCATGGTTCTCGCGCAAGACGAAGCCACCTCCGTGATTTTCGGCATGCCCGCGGAAGCCATCAAGCTCGCCGCGGTCGACCACGTCCTCGCCATCGACGACATCTACGCTGCCATCGAAAAACGCGTCATCAGCATCTGCAAAGCAACCCCGCTGGGGGTGAAGTAGTGCGCCCCAATTCTCCCGTCAAGGCGCCTGCCGCGCGCACTGAGCAGATCATACTGTTCCGCGTCAGCGGCCAGCTTTTTGCCGTTTCTTCGGCTTCTGTGCAGGAAGTTCGCGGCGTGGATAGCCTCTCCGGCGCTGCCAAGGAGATTTCGCAACCAAGCCTGCGCAAAGTGAAGCATGTCGTGCGTCGCGGCGAAAATTCCGTATACGTCGTGAACGCCGCCATGCACTTTGGCTTGCCGCCGGCGCCACCGGCTCTCGTTTTTGTGCTGCGGCGCACGCGTACCGCTCTGCTGATTGACGGGATCGAGAAAATGACCACCATGACCCGCTTGCAGGCTCTCCCTCTGGCCTTTTGCCACGAAGAGCGCGCCTGGTACCGCGGGCTCACCGCGCTCGACCAATCCGTCGTGCCGGTCGTGAAGCCGGACGGCTTTTTGACTCCCGACGAGCTTTTCCTATTGGACGCTTCGTTGTCGCAAGAGGCCGACGCGGAGGCCAGCCGCATCGCCGAAGAGAACGCACAACAAGGCATAGACACGAGTATCACGCAATGACTCTCTTCGCGGAAACCGAGCTGCAATCTTTCGTCCTGCTCCGCCTGGGCGACCGCCGCTTTGCGGTCACTGCCAACCAGATTGCAGAGCTCGTCGCGCCGAGCCGCATCTTTCGCTTCCCGCACCACACCAGCGAAGTCGAAGGCGTCATCCTCCGCCGCGGCCGCATCGTGCCGGTCTGTGATGTTGCGGAGAAACTCATCGGCAAGGTTTTGCATTCGCGCCGCTTCTATTTGATCGCTCAGCGTTGCTATGGCGCGCAGACCGAGTGGGTCGCGCTGCCGGTCACCGGAGATTGCGAACTCATCAACGCCGAGATGACTTTGCCCAGCGACACCGACGCGCCCCACGTTTCCGGCTGGCTTTCGCACGCCGGCGACGTCATCGAAGTGCTCAATCTTGCCGCCTTGACTCCTGGTCCCGGCGGCGAACTTGCTTCCCTCGCCTCGCCTCTGCAGCCTCTGGAGGCCCAGCCATGATCTCCAGCGGACGTCCCGCGAAGATTTTGCTCATCGACAGCAACGTCTACTTCGCCAAAAAGCTCGGCGATGCTCTGAAGCGCGAAGGATTTGAAGTGATTTCCAGCACGCAGGCGGCTTTTGCGCTGACCACCCTCGAATACGACGCGCCCGCCGCCATCGTTTGCGCCACCAA
>DATFUO010000238.1:0-8396 GCA_035260785.1 Burkholderiales bacterium | reverse complement strand
GGCGTGACGCAGTTGACCGTGATGTTGTTCTTTGCCAGTTCCTTGCCCAGCGATTTGGTCAGGCCGATCACGGCCGCCTTCGACGAACTGTAAGCCGAGGCATTCGGATTGCCTTCCTTGCCGGCGATCGAAGCGATGTTGACGATGCGGCCGTAGTTGTTCTTTATCATGTGAGGCGCCACGGTGCGGCAGGTGTAGAACGTACCGTTCAGGTTGATGTCGTGCACGCGAATCCAGTCGTCGATCGGCGTTTCCCAGACCGTCGCATTCTTGCCGGCGATGCCGGCGGAGTTGACCAACGCATCGACTTTGCCGAAGGCGGCTAGCGTGGATTTGAGCGCGGCTTCGACCTGGTCGATCTTGCTGATGTCGACTTTCGCCGTGTGGGTTTTCACGCTTCCCAGGGCCTTGGCCGCGTCGGCCATGGTCTTTTCGTTCATGTCCCAGATCGCGACAGTGGCGCCCGACTGTGCGAGCCGCTTGGCGATGGCCAGTCCGATGCCGGACGCCCCGCCGGTGACGATGGCGCTGCGGCCTTTCATGTCGAGTTGGTTCATTGCACTCCCCCTTTATTATTGGATAGTTAGGCCGCACGGCTGCGGGAGCCGGACACGGAAGAGCGCCATTTTAATTCACCCCGCCCACCCCGGCCAAACCCATTTTCTACACCTTACTGATTACACCCAACACGGAGGCACGGAGGGCACGGAGAACACAGAGGAAAAACAAGAACGAGGGAGGGAAAACCGGGACGAATTGTCGTGCAGCCATAGTCGATCCTGAGTCGCCAATATTTACGGCTACGTGTCGATAACCTGGGAAACCTTCCACTTCAAGTCTTCTCTATTTTTTGCCTTTCCTCCGTGCCCTAAAAGGGTACTCCGACGTGCTACGCACGTAGGGTATCTGTGTCCTCTGTGCCTCCGTGTTGGGTGGAGGGTGTGGGTTTTAGACAGCCTGCCCGGCGGCGTAGCCGCTGGCCCAGGCCCACTGGAAGTTATGCCCGCCGAGGTGGCCGGTGACGTCGACGACTTCGCCGATGAAATACAGGCCGGGCACCTTGCGGGCTTCCATGGTCTTCGATGAAAGCTCGCGCGTGTCCACGCCGCCCAGCGTGACTTCGGCTTTTTTGTAGCCGACAGTGCCGCTCGGCCGGATGCGCCAGTCGTGCAAGCGTTCTGCTATCTCGCGCAACCGGGGCGCGTTGAATCGCTTCACCGGCTGATTCTCGAAATTGAATTCCACCCAGCGCTGCGCGAAGCGCTGCGGCAGGCATTCGCCGAGCGCGTTTGCGAGCAGTTTCCCCGAGGTGTGCATGTTCTCTAGAATTTCCAGGGCGTCCCGGTCGGGCAGCAGATTGACCGACAGCTCCAGGCCGGGCCGCCAGTAAGAAGAGATCTGCAGGATGGCGGGTCCGGACAGGCCGCGGTGCGTGACGAGCAGGTTTTCACGGAAGCTCGCGCCGTTGCAACTCACCGCTGCATCCACCGAGATGCCGGAGAGGTCGGCGAACGGGGCCAGGGTTTCCGGCGCGAAGGTTAGTCCGACCAGCGCCGGCCGCAGCTCGGTGACCCCGAGGCCGAACTGTCCGGCGAGGCGGTAACCGAACGGACTCGCGCCGATCTGTGGAATCGACAGTCCGCCGCTGGCGATTACCAGCGACTGGCATTCGAACTCACCACGATTGGTGGCAACGACGAAACGTTCGCGCTTTTCGACCGAACCGACTTTGGCCGGCATGCACCATTGCACGCCGGCGTTGTCGCATTCCGCCTTGAACATGTCGATGATCTGTTGCGCGGACCCGTCGCAGAACAACTGACCGAGTTTCTTCTCGTGCCAGGCAATGCCGTGCTCCTCCACCAGCGCGATGAAGTCGCGCGGCGTGTAGCGCGCCAGCGGCGAGCGGCAAAAATCCGGATTCGCGGAAAGGAAATGTTCCGGCCGCGTCCCGATGTTGGTGAAATTGCAGCGTCCGCCGCCCGAGATGCGGATTTTCTCGCCCAGCTTTTCGGCGTGATCGAGCAGCACCACGCGGCGGCCGCGCTTGCCCGCTTCGATCGCGCACATCATGCCGGCCGCGCCGGCGCCGATGATGACGACGTCGGCGTTCACCTCGCCAGGTACAGAACGATCAGCAGGATCACGATTGCGCCGCCGATCCAGACCCACACCGGCACACGCGCGCCGCTTGCCGGCGAAGGCGCGAGCGGCTCGCCGGCTGCGGCCACCGCCGGTGCAACGGTCTTGTTGAAGCGGATGAAGAAATCGTCCGACATTTTCTTCGCGACGCCGTCGATCAGCCGCGAACCGATCTGCGCCAGCTTGCCGCCTACGCTGGCCGTCGCCTTATAAGTGAGCAACGTGCCGCCTCCTTCCGGTGCAAGACTGACTTGCGCACTGCCTTTGCCGAAACCGGCGGCCCCGCCGGAACCTTCGAAGGCGAGCGAATAGGAGTTGGGCGGGTTGATATCCGCGAGCAACAGCTTGCCCGCGAACTTCGCCTTGACCGGACCGATCGCTGCGGTCATCGCCACTTTGTATTCGTTTTCCGCCACCCGGTCGATGCTTTCGCAGCCCGGGATGCAGGCCTTGAGGATTGCGGGATCGTTGAGCGCTTCCCACACGCGCTGTTGCGGAAGGGGGATGTGCTGCTCGCCGCTCATTTCCATGTTGCCGATTCTCCTTGGATGGGTTCCGTGCACCGCATTGGGCCGGGCAGCGCGATTATGCGCCCGCTTTTGTGGCGTTCAAGAGCGAAGTGGGCTCATAACAGGAATTCGCAGTCGCCGATAACAACTACTCATTATCTTTTTCAAAACCCGGTTGCTAGGCTGCATTCACATAAGCAGGCAGCACCCGTAAACCGTCCGGCAGCATCCAGGAGTCTGAACTTTATCAGGGGAGTTAGATCATGAGCGAAGGCATTGAACCGAAAATAGCGGTATCAGCGATCGACGATACCGTCACACCCGAGACCGGCGTCAACAGCGCGCGCCGGACGATTCTGAAAGGGGCCGCGGCGGTGGCGGGGGTCGCAGGCGCGCAGGCGATCACCGGATTCCCGCTGATCTGGTCGCAGGACATCAAGAACATCGAATTGCGCCACGTCGGCGTGTCCTACTCCGTGGTCAAAGCCATCGGCGACCAGGCATCGAAGGATCTCGGCTTCAAGGTGACGATGCAGAACCTCGACACGTCCGCGTCGATCAATCGCTTCGTCACGCAGCCGGCCACCGTCGATATCGCCGACGTCGAGGGCTGGCAGGCCAAACTCGCCACCAAGCGCGGCGTGCTGCAAGGTATCGAGCGCAAGAAGATCAAGGAGTTCGACAACATCCTGCCGATCTTCACCAAGGGCGCAATCGACGGCAAAGTCGTTTCGCGCCAGGGCATCTCGCCGTATGAAGCGATGTACATTTCGAAACCGGATGCGACCGAACTGCACGAGGGCGTGACCGACTGGTGTACCTTTCTGCCGCAGGTCTACAACGCCGACTCGATCGGCTATCGGCCCGACCTGATCAAGAAGCCGATCACCGAGTGGAAGGAACTGATCAACCCGGAATACAAGGGCAAGGCCGCGATCCTGGACGTGCCCGCGATCGGCATCATGGATGCGGCACTGTGCTTCGAAAGCGCGGGTGAGATCAAGTACGGAAACAAGGGCAACATGACGAAGTCGGAAATCGACTTCACCATCAATCGCCTCATCGAATTAAAGAAGAGCGGCCATTTCCGCGCCACCTGGACTACCTTCGACCAGTCCGTGCAACTCATGGCCGCCGGCGAAGTAATCGTGCAATCGATGTGGTCGCCCGCAGTCGCGGCCGTGCGCGTCAAGGGCATGCCCTGCATCTACGCACCGGTGAACAAGAAGGGCGACAAGGAAGGCTACCGCGGCTGGTGCAACGGCATGGCGCTGATGAAGCACCTGTCCGGGAAGAAGCTCGATGCGGCCTATGAATACCTGAACTGGTATCTGTCCGGCTGGCAGGGCGGTTTCGTTGCACGCTACGGCTACTACAGCCCGGTGCCTTCGACGGCGAAGAAATTCCTGTCGCCGAACGAAGTGGATTACTGGTACGAAGGCAAACCCGCCAAGGAGGCCATCATGGATCCGTATGGCGTGCCGATGGAGAAGGCCGGTGCCATGCGCGACGGCGGCTCGTTCCTGGAACGCGTGACCAACATCTCGTGCTGGAACACGCTGATGGACGAAGCGCAATACATGAACAAGCGCTGGAACGACTTCAAGGTGGCATGACGCGCAGCGTTATCGTTGCCGGCCGGGCTGCACCAGTCCGGCCGGTCAGACTGCCACAACAGACCTCTTCATGATTGCAAGCGCCGACATTTCGCGCGCCAGGGGCCCGCGCTGGAACATCGCATCGTGGCTGTATATCTCGCCGCTGGTGCTGGTACTGATCCCGTTCTTCGTCATGCCCATCCTCGTGGTGCTGGTGGCGAGTTTCATGGAACACGACGGCTTCGGCGGCATGATTGCGCATTTCACGCTGGAGAACTATGCCTCGATATTCACCGCCTCGCTGACCTGGAAGCTCTACCTGAGCACGATCAAGTTCGCCGTGCTGACCTGGGGGCTGACCCTGGTCATCGGCTTCTGGATTGCCTATTTCCTGGTGTTCCACGTACGCAACCAGTTGCTGGCGATCGGCCTGTTCCTGCTCTGCACCGTGCCGTTCTGGACGTCGAACATCATCCGCATGATTTCCTGGATCCCGCTGCTCGGCAAGAATGGCCTGGTCAATGCCGGCCTGATCTCGACCGGCCTGATCGACCAACCGCTCGAGTTCCTGCTGTTCTCCGATTTTGCGGTGGTGGTCGCCTATACGCATCAGCTCACCATCTTCATGATCGTGCCGATCTTCAACGCGATGTCGCGCATCGACAAGCGCACGCTGGAGGCGGCGCGCGACGCAGGGGCGAGCCGCTTCGAGATCATGCGCCATATCGTCGTGCCGCTCAGCCGCAACGGCGTCGCGCTCGGTTCCATTTTCGTGCTGTCGATCGTCATGGGCGATTTCTTCGTAGTCAAGGTCATGAGCGGCGGCGGTTCGGCATCCGTGGTCTCGGCGTTGTTCGAGGACATCGGCGTATTGCAATACCCGCCGGCCGCCGCGGCGGCGGTCGTCCTGCTGCTCGTGGTCGTCGTCATGATCGCGCTGATCCTGCGAACCGTGGATGTGCGCAAGGAGATTGCACGATGAGGGCGACCCCGGTCCCGATCGTCCGCTTCCCCAGGACGGCGCGACGCGTAGCCGTCTATCGCGACGAGAACAAGCGGCCCTGGACGTTCTGGGTGCTGGCCGCCCTGTTCACCGCTTACGTGCTGGCCTTGTACGGGCCGATGCTGTGCATTTACGTCCTTTCGTTCCAGGACGTGCGCGGCGGCCTGGTGTTTCCGATGAAAGGGCTGTCGCTGCACTGGTTCGTCGATCTGTTCACGCAAGTGCGCACCGGCGACGTGAAGGGCGGCTTCGAGCGCTCGATCCTGCTGGCGATCGGGGTAACGGTGCTGACGGTGGTCGGCTCCTTCATGGCCGGGCTCGCGTTCCGCAACCGATTCAAGGGCGACGGCATCGTCTTCTATCTCATGATCGGCAGCCTGGTCGCGCCCGGCCTGGTGCTCGGCATCGGCGTCGGCCTGCTGTTCCAGTATCTTGGGCTGCAGGCGAGCTGGTATACCTCGGCGCTCGGCGCGCACCTGAGCTGGACGCTGCCCTTCGGCGTGCTGGTGATGTTCGCGGTGATGTCGCGTTTCGATCGCGCCTGGGAAGAAGCCGCGCGCGATCTGGGGGCAACGCGCTGGCAGATCATCCGGATGGTCGTCGTCCCCATTCTTGCACCCGGCATCGTCGCGGTCGCGCTGTTCGGTTTCACGCTTTCCTACGATGAATTCTCGCGCACGCTGCAGACCTCTGGGCCGCTCAATACGCTGCCGCTCGAGATCTGGAGCATGACTCTGAACGTGACATCCCCGTCCCTCTATGCGCTCGGCACGGTCACGACCCTGGCTTCGTTTCTGATCATCGGGGTGTGCCTCGGCGCGATCGCCCTGATGCAGAAACGGCGTTCCAACCAATTGGGCAGGCAATAATGACGATCACGACAGGAGATATCGAGCTCGCCGGCGTCTACAAGCACTTCGGCGGCGTCGCTGCGGTGGATGGCGTGAACCTGAAAATTCCCGACGGCGCCTACTGTTGCTTCCTCGGCCCGTCGGGATGCGGCAAGACCACCATCCTGCGCATGATCGCCGGCCACGAAGATCCGACCGGCGGCGAGATCCTGATCGGCGGCGAAGACGTGATCGGCCTGCCGCCGGTGGAAAGGCGCACGGCGATGATGTTCCAGTCGTACGCGCTGTTCCCGCATCTGACGGTGCGCGACAACGTCGCCTTTCCGCTGCGCGTTCGCGGCCAGTCGGCCGCCGAGCGTTACAAGACGGCCGATGCGATGCTGGAGAAGGTGCGTCTGACCGAGCTGGCGAACCGCCTGCCCGGCCAGCTTTCCGGCGGCCAGCAGCAGCGCGTGGCGCTCGCGCGTGCCGCCATCACGGAGCCGCGCGTGTTGTTGCTCGACGAACCGTTGTCCGCGCTCGACGAGCAGTTGCGCATCCAGATGCGCACCGAATTGCGCCGCATGCAGCGTGAACTCGGCATCACCTTCGTGCATGTCACCCATACCCAGCTCGAAGCCATCGCACTGGCCGACATCGTGGTCGTCATGGAGAAGGGCAAGATCAAACAGTCCGGCGCGGCGCGCGAAGTCTATGCGCAGCCGCGCGACCGCTACGTGGCCGAGTTTCTCGGCGGCCAGAACGTGTTTTCCGGAAAAGTCGAACGCGTCAACGGCGCCAGCGTGGTTGTCAGTGCGCCGGATGCCGCGTCCATCGTCGTGCCGCTGCTGGGCCGCTCCGTCATTCATGGCGGCGACCAGGTGGATCTGGCCGTGCGCCGCGACGACATCCACCTACGCCGGCCCGGCCCCGCGGCCGAGGCGGGATGGAATAGCATTAACACGCGCATCCGCGCGATCGAGTACCAGGGCGCATTCGTCAAGGTCATGCTCGACACGATTGGGGAGACGGAGTTCGTCGCCTATGTCCCCGAACGTGAATTCTTCTCCGATTCGTTCACGGTCGGCGACCTCGTCGTCGCGGCGTGGCGTTCGGAGCGTTCATTGCTTCTATCCTAGGGATTTGTTGCCAGGAGAAACGGAACATGCAGATCAAGTTCACCCTCAATGGAAAGCCGGTTGCGGTCGATGTGCCGCCGCAGGAATTGCTGTCCGAACTGTTGCGCGAGCGCATGGGACTGACCGGCACGCACGTCGGCTGCGACACCAGCCAGTGCGGCGCCTGCGTCGTGCACGTCGATGGCGTGTCGGTCAAAAGCTGCTCGACCCTGGCGGCGTCATTGAACAGCGCGACCGTGACCAGCATCGAAGGTCTGGCGCCAGTGGATGGCCTGCATCCGATGCAGAAGGCTTTTCACGAGCATCATGGATTGCAATGCGGCTTCTGCACGCCGGGCATGGTCATGAGCGCGGTCGACTTCGCCAAAGACAATCCGAAGCCCTCGCCGGAGTCGGTGCGCAACTGGCTCGAAGGCAACATCTGCCGCTGCACCGGCTATCAGAACATCGTTGCGTCCGTCATCGCGGGAGCCGCGGCGATGCACGCCAACGCAAAAGGAGCCTGACGCCATGCCCGATCAACACATGAAGAATCCGGCCGCCGCGAACCCCACCGGCATCGGCGCGTCGATCCGGCGCAAGGAAGACATGCGCTTCCTGTTGGGGCGCGGCAACTACGTCGCCGACATGAAGTTCCACAACATGACGTTCGGCGTGCTCCTGCGCTCGCCGCATGCGCATGCGCGCATCAGGTCGATCGACACAAATGCGGCGCTCAAATTGCCGGGCGTGGTGGCCGTGTTCACCGGCGCCGATCTGCTGGCCGACAAAGTGGGCACCCTGCCGTGTGCTTGGCCTGTCACCGGCAAAGGTGGCGCTGCGACCAAGGAGCCCGCGCATCCGGCGCTGGCGCAGGGCAAGGTGCGCCATGTCGGCGACCCCGTCGCTTTCATCGTGGCGGAAACGCTCGAGCAGGCGCGCGATGGTGCCGAAGCGGTGATGGTGGATTACGAGGAACTGCCGGCGGTCGTCGGCGTGCTCGACGCGCTCAAGCCCGGCGCGCCAGCCATCTTCGACGATATTCCCGACAACGTCTGCGTCGACTGGGAAATCGGCGACAAGGCGGCAACCGATGCGGCGTTCAACAAAGCCGCGCACGTCGCTCGCATCAGCCTGGTCAACAACCGGCTGGTCGGCAACCCGATGGAGCCGCGCGCCGCGATCGGCGACTACGA
>DATFUO010000237.1:0-24339 GCA_035260785.1 Burkholderiales bacterium | reverse complement strand
CATGGCCGCGCACTGGAGTCAGGAACTGCATCGGCTGTTCAAGCGGCAGAATATCCGCCAGGTAAGCTTCGTGCCCGATGCGGGCCATACGGCGCTCATCAAATTGTGCGAAGCGGACAGCGAGTTGTGCGCGGTGCGGCTCACCACGGAAGAAGAAGGCATCGCGCTGGCGGTCGGCGCGTGGCTCGGTGGGGACAAGAGTGTATTGCTGATGCAGTCGAGCGGCGTGGGCAACTGCATCAACATGCTGTCGATGCTGTCCGTGTGCCAGATACCGCTGACGATGCTGGTGACCATGCGCGGCGACTGGGCGGAGTTCAATCCGTGGCAAGTGCCCATGGGGCAGGCCACCCAGCCGGTCCTGGAAGAAATGGGCGTGCTGGTGAATCGTGCCGACCGGGAAGACGACATCGTTGCGCTCGCGGAAGGCGCGCTGCGTATCGCCTATAACACGCTGCGCCCGGCCGCGGTGTTGATCGGACAACGGTTGCTGGGCGCGAAAACCTTCGACAATTGATTGCCGATTGGAAACGGATCATGCCCGCGACGGGATCATCGGATATAGGGTCAAGGCTGGAACGTCGCAGCGTGGTGAGGGCACTGCTCGCCGATCGCGGCGACCTGCTGGTCGTTGCGGGACTGGGCGCTCCGGCGTGGGATGCGACCGATGCGGGCGATCATCCCCTGACGTTTCCGCTATGGGGCGGCATGGGCGGCGCCACGGCGATCGGGCTTGGCCTGGCCCTGGCACAGCCGGATCGGCGCGTGCTCGTACTGACGGGAGACGGAGAAATGCTCATGGGAATGGGATCGCTTGCAACCGTCGGCGTGCAACGCCCGCGCAATCTTGCGCTCGTCGTGCTCGACAACGAGCACTACGGCGAAACCGGCATGCAACCCTCGCATACGAAGTTCGGCGTCGATTTGGCCTCGTGTGCAACAGGCTGCGGCTTCGCCGCGTCGACTCTGGTGACCACGATGCAGCAGGTCACCACGCTACGCGACGATCTTCATCGCGCCGAAGGTCCGCAGTTCGCGCAAATCAAGATTGCGGCCGACAAGCTTCCGCTGGTGCTGCCTCCACGCGACGGCACGCACCTGAAGAACCGCTTCAGGGAAGCATTGCTCGGGAAGGACGCCTACTTCCAGCGTTGAAGGAAACAAGGCCGCCGCACCGGGCGCTGCACTTGCGTCCGCGGGTGAATCACATCGCCACCGCCCGTACCTGGGCAAGGTCGGTCTTGCCCTGCAGCGCCTTTTCGATGCCGTCCTGCTTGAGTGTGAGCATGCCCTCGGCCAGTGCGGTCTTCTGGATGTCTTCGACCCGGGCGTGGGTCTGGATCAGCGCCTTGACGGCGCGCGAGTTCACCAGCAGTTCGTGAATGCCGAGGCGTCCGCGGTATCCGCGCTTCCCGCATTTATCGCAACCCCTGGCCTCGTAGAGCGTCAATTGTTCCTGTTTTTCGCCATAGTTCAATTCCCACCGCTTGCGCACCTCGGCCGGTACGAGCGGTGTGCCGTCGCAATACTCCTTGAGCAGCACCCTGACTTCCTCCTCGGAGAGCTTGTGCGGCTTTTTGCAATCCGGGCACAACACCCGGGCCAGCCGCTGCGCAAGCACGCCAAGCAGCGCGTCGGCGAAATTGAACGGGTCCATGCCGAGGTCGAGAAGCCGGGTCACCGACTCGGGCGCGCTGTTTGTGTGCAGCGTCGAGAACACCAGGTGGCCTGTAAGAGAGGCTTCGACGCCGGTTCTCGCCGTCTCGGAATCGCGCATTTCCCCCACCATGATCACGTCGGGATCGAGGCGCAGGAATGAGCGCAGCGCGGCCGCAAAGGTCAGGCCGATCTTCGCGTTCACCTGCACCTGGCGCAATCCCTTCTGCGTGATTTCGATCGGATCCTCCGCGGTCCAGATCTTTTTCTTGCCGTTGTTGATGTGACCGAGTACCGAATGCAGCGTGGTGGTCTTGCCCGATCCGGTCGGACCGCAGATCAGCAGCAAGCCGTAGGGCATGCCGGCCATGCGCTTGATTTCGGAGAGCACGGGCTCGCGCAGGCCCATTTTGTCGAGCGGGATCGGTTTGGCCGCAGCGAGCACCCTCATCACCACATCTTCCAGACCATCGGTCGTGGGCATGATCGCGACGCGCAGTTCCACGTTCGCCGTTCCGAAGCGGTTGAAGACGATCTTGCCGTCCTGGGGCTTGCGATGCTCGGAGATGTCGAGGTTGGCCATGATTTTGATGCGCGAGATCATTGCGTTGCGGAAGTGCGATGGCACATCGAGGTAGTCCTCGAGTTCTCCGTCGATGCGCAATTTCACCTTGGTATCCGCTTTGCCCTGATAGGTCTCGATGTGGATGTCAGACGCCTTGCGCTCGTGCGCATCCTGGATGATCTGGTTGACAATGCGAACCAGCGCGTTGTCGGACACCGCGACGGCCGGTTCATCGTGTGCGTCGACCGTGGCCTCGGCCGGCGCGGACGCCGCCAAGTCCTTGACGTTGCGCGCGGCTTCGTGCCGGCCATATTGCAATTTGATGGCGGAGAGGATGTTCTCCCGGTTCGCCATGACCGGAACGACTCGCAGCCGGGTGGCGAAACGCAATTCCTGCATTGGCGCCGGATCGGTGGGATTTTCCATCGCCACCACAATCTCGTCCTTGGTCTGAAACAGGGGCATGACGCGATACTTTTCGGCAAGCCGCCGTTCAACGAGTGCCAGGGCACGCTGATCGATATCGAAGCGCATCGGATCGACGAACGGAATGCCAAGCTTGCGGACCAGCAGCCGGTTCACCGTGGCGCGGTCGATCACCCCCATCTCGACCAGGATCTCGCCGAGCGGAAGTTTGCGGTCGCGCTGCTGCAGGCTGACGGCTTTGTCGAGTTCCTCCCTGCTGATGACTTTTTCGCGCAGCAGGACCTGGCCGAGCTGGCTCTCCGGGTGGGTTTGATCCCGGTCCTTGAGAACCTGCTCGAGGAACTCGCGGGAGATGATCTCGCTGGCGGTCAGATAGTCGCCGATGCGCTGGCTGCGCAGGTGCTGCTGCAGATGCAGGCCCACCTGCACGAAATCCACCGTATCCTCCTGCTGCTCGGAAAGCATCTCGCCGAGGGCCGGGCCGATGGAATAGTCGGTATAGGCGAGCGCGGGAATGAAGGTGCGCTGGACCCTGTCCCCCTCCACCGCAAGATACAGGTAGAGGCCGGTCATCTCGACCAGGAACCCGCTGGTTTCGCCGGCAAATTTGTCGCCGTCATTGAACGATACCCTGACGACCTGGGTGCCGGTTGGCGGCGCGACGCCGGCCTGCTGCATCTTCTCGAGTTCCCTTGGCAGGAGCCGCACGGGACGCAGCAACTGCAACGTCTTGATCCTGGCGAACTCCAGTGTCTCGACCGAAGTCAATCCTGTGGCCGCGAAACCGAGCACCCCCTGCTCGGGCTGAAACCGGATGAGCCTTCCGGGCATCTGCCGGCCATCACCGCCGACTACCACGCATCTGCGCGGGAGGATTGCATCGTTTGCGTCCGCGTACTGGTAATAAGGGGGCGTAGGCCAGACGAAACTTTGTTCCTCGGACATGAGTCCTTTCCATTGCATACGACCGGCGCAAACGATATTCCCGGGAACTGCTGCTTCGGTGCCATAGGATAGACCAGTTCGGCGGCAAACGCGTGGCCCGCGCGCAGGAGATATCCTCACGGTCCGGACTCGATCTGGGCCTCAAGCTGATCGATGCGGCCCAGAAGCAGGGTGAAAGGTAGCCCGACAAACGGATAGGCGAAGTGATCGCCGGCGGGCGAGAGATGTGTCAAAACGCGATCCGTGATCGGTATCCGTGCGGATTCTCGGCCGGCGGGCGCGCAGTGCAGCCGTCTTTCCAACACCGAGGTCAACGCCGATTCATTTCCACCATTTCCGCAGTACCGATTTCTTCATCGCGTTTCTGCGCGACCCGGATGATCTCGTCGACCAGATCGGGCAGCAGAGCGACGCAAGTCGTGTAAGGGTCTCTGGGAAATCCGGTAACGGCAGATGCGATCTTCTCGCAGATCGCCCTGCCTTCGGGCCACGTCGTCTGCATGATGAATACGCCGGCCGAATCCTGCGACACCGAGGTGAGGTGAAATATCGGCCGTTCAATGCCGGCTCGTTGCGCGATCGTCCTGATCGCGTGTTTCAGAAGTTCCTGCCGGTTCATTTTCATCCCCCCGATTCACCGTTGTGACAGGACGGATGCTAGCTAAGTTCCAAGACAGTTTTGCGACGCCGACGAATGTCGCCAGTGAGCGACGTCACTGAAAATCTCAACACGAAGTCACAAAGAGCACGAACTCTGGCAAGGAATTCTCATACCCGGACCTCGTATTTCATTGTCTTTCTTCGTGTACTTCGCGACATCGTGGTGACTTTTGAAGTTTTCGTCTGCGGCGTCTCCGGGATTTCCTCCGCGCACTCTGCGTTGGCGCTCTTGAACTTTTTATTACTGACGCGGACTGATACGCGTCAGCCGCCGCTCAGCGCGGCTACGATCATGACTTCGTCTCCGCAGCCCAGGGCACGGTCGAGTTTCCCGGCCATCTCGCCGTTGACGAAAAAGCGGATGTGCTTGCGGATGCGGTCCTGCTCGTCGACGATGCGGTGTCGCATGCCGGGGTAGCGTGCGTCGAGCGCTGCCAGCAAGCCGGCCAGCGATTCGGCGTCGACGTCTACCTGCCGTTGACCGCCGGTGTAGGAAAAGAGCGGGCTCGGAATGAGGACGCGGATCAAGCGACGGTAACCGAATAGATGTGCGGCAGGTGCTCCACGACGCGCGACCAGCTTTCTCCCCCGCCGGCGCCGGCCCAGATCTCACCGCCGGTAGTGCCGAAATAGAGTCCCGGCGGATCGGCATGGTCGACACACATTGCCTGCCTCTTGACCGTCCACCATGCATGCTGTTTGGGCATTCCGTTGTCGAGGCGTTGCCAGGAAGCGCCCGCGTCGCGCGTGCGAAAAACTGCGGGACGACCATCCGGGCTGGTACGCGGCCAGACTTGCGTGCCGTCCATGGGGAACACCCAGGCGCAGTCCGGATCGCGCGGATGCAGGACGATCGGAAAGCCGATGTCGCCGACCTCCTTCGGCATGTTCAGGCCGATTCTTTTCCACTGCGTATCCGGGCGATCCAGGCGATAGATTCCGCAATGATTTTGCTGATAGAGCCGTTGCGAATTGACAGGATGCAGCGCAAGCGTGTGCGGGTCGTGGCCATACTCGAAGTTCGGGTCCGGCAGGAAATCCGCCGCGACGCCCTTGTTCAGAGGGCGCCAGGAGGCTCCGCCATCGCCGCTCTCGAAAATTCCGCCGATCGAGATGCCGATATACAGATGCCGGGCATCGGCCGGATCGACACAGACCGAATGCACCTGCGCGCCGTCCGGTCCCGGGACGATGGCGTGTTTTATCCGCGGGACCAGGCCGTCGTTGAACCCGGCCACTTCTGTCCACGTAATGCCGCCGTCTGCCGAGCGGAACAGGCCCGGCGGCGACGTGCCCGCATACCAGACACCGGGTTCGGAAGCATGCGCCGCGGAAAGCCAGAACACGCTTTCCACCGAGCGCCCTTCTTCTCGCGTCGGGGCTTTTGCGAACACGGGAGGATGCTTCGCCTCGGCCCAGGTCTTGCCGCCATCGTGCGAACGGAACACCGTCGGTCCGAGATGGCCGGTTTTCGCAGCCATCAACACGGTGCGCCGGTCGCGCGGATCCGCCACCAGGTGATTGACGATGTTGCCGAGGAAATGCGGGCCGTCCAGCCGCCACTTCTTTTGCGCTCCATCCGCGCGAAATATGAATGCGCCTTTGCGCGTACCCACCAGCAGCGTAACTGGGTCGGTCATGCTCTTTACCTCGTACCGGACCGTGGTCCCGGATTTCCAATCATCCCTGGATCAGAACGATATCCCAGACGACGAGTTTTGAATCGGACTCTTCGTTCGCCGTCGGGGGCAGAATCCGCGCGATCAGACTTTCTTTCGCCCAGGTTTGTTGCAGCAGAGGATCTTTCTTGTTGAGGGGCTCATCCGGAAAGTACATCTGCGTGATCAGCCGGTTGACCTTCCCGGTGATGTCGTAATGGATGTGCGGCGGCCGCCAGTAGTCGGCCACGACCGGATAGGCACCGGGCTTGACCGTTCTGTAGCGATAGCGGCCTTTCGAGTCGGTCATCACGGTCGCGTAACCATCGAAGTTCGGATCGAGCGCGGCAGGATTGCGGTCATGCGGATGCGCATAGCGACCGCCTCCATTGGCTTGCCAGATCTCCAGTTTCACGCCCGGGCACGGGTCGCCGCGCAGGCTCAATACTCGGCCGGTGACGTAGATGATCTGCCCCTGCGCCTGTCCCGTCCGCCCCTTGAGCCGCGCCAGATCAGCGCCGCCGTCGGCGGGTTTTTGCACGGGATAGAACGGGCCCAGGATCTGGTCGGGCGTGGGCATGCGCCCTTTGAAGTCGAGGCCGACGCTACCCTTTTCCTCGGCACGCAGCGCAGAGACGAATCCCAGCGCACCCATGGCAAGGGACACTTTCAATACATCGCGCCTCGACGCCTTATTCTCAGGACAGGTGGGCAACAACGCAAACGGCGCAGTCGGCAGCAGAACCAGTTTGTCTTCTTTCATGCTCATTACCTCGGGAAAAACGATTGCGCGGGTCGATCGATGGAGGCATTCAGTCGAAACTGAATCCCGGCGTGCGCGTGTAATGATGCAGGCCTTCATCCTGGATGACAAAGGAGCGCATGCGCTGGGGGCCGCGGCTGTGATGCGAGTGCACCAGCGTGGCCGGCGTGATCTGCGCCGCGCCGGTGGACCAGTCCACGCGCCTGCCGTCGATCATCGAATGAATGCCCTCACCCTGGATCGCCAGCGTCACGGCCACGCCGTTGTGGCGATGCGGGCGTTGATCGCAGCCCGCCGCCAGCGTATTGATGGCGGTGTTGATGGAGGGAATGGTGTTGGAACTCGGCGCGAGTGCAGTCGTCGAAAACTGCACCGAGTTCCCCGTGGTATCGACGCTCGCAGGACGGCGCCAGACTTCCTCGAGGTGGCGGTCGATTTCCGCGGCGGGCCAGTGCGTGGTCTCGACCACGGCCTGTCCCGGCAACGGTGCACGCAGCCGCTCGAAGGCCAGCAACGGTTCGTTGGTGACGGCGAAGAGCAGGCAGTTCCCGCCGCCCGCGAGATGCAAAGTTTCGCCCCCTCCCGGAAAGCAGAATACGTCGCCGCCCACCCAGCCGATGACGTCTTTGCCGTTGCGGCTCTCGCCGCTACCCGACAAGACATAGTAGATTTCACCCGACGCGCAAAATGAGGTGCGCAACGGCTCCGCGGCGCGGATCTTCACATAGCGGCAGAGCAGCGTCGGCGTGGTGGCTGGATATTTCGTGCAAAGGTCGGCGGAAATATCGAGCGCGATCAATCCCGTCGGCGATCCGGCATCGAAAGCGCGATCGCGCTCGGCAAGAAACTGGTGAATCGGTACCGCTGGCCAGGAGAATGCGAAGCCGTTTTCGTTGGTCAGGTAGCGGGCGCGGCGGGCGTAGGGTGCTTCCCGTTCGGCTTCGGCGCGGACGGCACTGGCGGTCATGGCGGCTCTCCTCGTGTTTTGCCGCCTAATATACCGCTATCGACACGACTGCGTTGGTGGCCGGCCCCTGACCGCGCGGCGCGCTACGGCAGAACCGGCGGATGATAGGTCAATGTCGACGCGAGGATCCATAGCAAAAATAGCACGAGCGGCACATGCACGATGAATTGCGTGAACGTATAGCCCACGAGATCGCGCGCCCTGAGCCCCAAAACCCCGAGCAGCGGCAGCATCCAGAAAGGGTTGATCAGGTTCGGCAACGCCTCGGCGGCGTTGTAGACCTGGACCGCCCATCCGAGATGGACCTTCAAGTCGATGGCCGCCTGCATCACGTAGGGCACCTCGATGACCCACTTGCCGCCGCCCGAGGGCACGAAGAAACCGAGAATCGCCGAATAGATCCCGATGACCACCGGGAAAGTTTCCGTCGAGGCGATGCCGACGAACAGCGACGCGAGGTAGTGAGACAGCGAGAAGCCGTCGATATTCTTCGCTTCGGTAAGCAGGCTCGCGATGCCGCCGTAGAGGGGGAATTGCACCAGGATGCCTGCGGTGGCGGGTACCGCCTTCATCACGGCATTGAGGAATCGCCGCGGGCGCCAGTGCAGCAGCAGGCCCAGCATGAAGAACAGGAAGTTGTAGCTGTTCAGGTTCGAAATGCCGACGATGAAACTCTTGCTGCTGAATTCGTTCCAGAGCCAGCCGATGCCCAGCGCCGCTATCAGCAAGGAAAGGATCGGGCTGTACTCCAGCCATTCGCCAGGGCGCTTGCGCTCGGGCAACGCATCACTTTCCGCACTGGTGTCAATGCCGAGATCGGCTGCCGTAAGTGAGCGAGCTTGCGACGGCGCGGAGTAGTAGGCCATTGCAAGCGACACCAGCAGCAGGATGAGCGCCATGAGCATGGACTGCCACGTGAAGATGGTCTCGCTGAAAGGAATCACGCCGGTGATGGCGAGGATCGGCTTCGGCAGGCTCGTGGCATTGGCCTGCAGCTGTGCGGCCGACGAGCTGATGCCCAGGGCCCAGACCGACCCGAGTCCCAGATACCCGGCGGCGCCCGCCGCGCGGTAGTCCATTTTGAGGTCGCGCCGGCGCGAGAGAGAGCGGACCAATAGCCCCGCGAATACCAGGCTCAGTGCCCAGTTGAGCAGGGAGGTAACCATACTCACCAAGGCCACGTAGGCGATGGCGCCGCGTCCTGTTTTCGGCCCAGCGGCCAGCCCGTCGATGAGCTTCTTTACAGGCGGGGAAGTCGCCACCACGTAACCGATGATCACGATGATGGCCATCTGCATCGTGAAGTTCACCAGGCTCCAGAAGCCGGTGCCGAACGACACCACCACGTTCTTCGGTCCGGCGCCTATCGACAACGCTCCGGCGGCCACGACCAGCACGGCGAGGGCGGTGAACACGAAGGCATCCGGGAACCAGCGTTCGCTCCACTCGGTGACCCCGAACGCGACGCGCTGGAGCAGTCCCTCGTGCGTTTCGCCATCCGGCGACGCATCGCCCCCTCGCGGGACGTGTGCACGCGAGGTCGATTCGTCAGACTGTTTCATCGCTTCTCCTGTTCAAAACTTGTTAGAATCGTTGTGCCGGCTTCAGGTGCGCAAGTATTCTCCGGCCGCGTCGGTAAGTTCAGATGCCTCCCTGCCGCGAAACCTGGACTCTGCACAACGCAGTAGCGGCAAGTCGACAATACCCAATTCGGACCCGAAGCTACTTTGCAGTCCACCCTGCTGCCATTTGTCTTGGCAGATCGGCGGCATCGGCCCTGGGCATGAGGAACGGTTGCGCTTTTTCGTAGGTTCGCGCGGCGCGAAAAACCAGGGCATCGGCGAATTTATTGCCGACCAGTTGCAGTGCGACCGGCAGTCCGTCGCGGGTAAATCCGCACGGCACCGTCGCTGCCGGTTGCTGCGAAAGGTTGAACGGATAAGTAAAAGGCGACCATTCCCACCAGCGGTTGCGGCCGGAACCCGGCGGCACTTCATGCCCGGCCTCGAACGCGGTCACCGCAAGCTGTGGCGTGAGCAGCAAGTCGTAGGCCTGATGCAGCAGGCACATTCGCCTGGCGAATGCCTCGCGGGCAAGCTCGAGTTTGCGATAGGCAAGCGCGCCGAGGCCAAATCCGGACTCGGCCAGCGCCAGCAGCGGCGGATCGAGCAGCGCACGCTGGTCGGCATTCATCGGCGCGATCGCCAGCGCCAGCGCCACCGCCCACAACGGTTGCATGATCTCGATGGGGTCGTCCAGTCTGAGGTCAATGTCCTCAACCGTTGCGCCCAGTGATTCGAACAGTCGCGCGCCCTGTTCCACCGTCCCGGCGACATCCGGATCCACCCGGGCGTAACCGAGCGTGCGGCTGTACGCGATGCGCAAACCTTTGACGCCGCCATCGAGTCCCTGCCGGTAATCGATGTTCGGAGGCGGCGCCTGATACCAGTCGCGCGGGTCCGGCCGCGCGATCACGCTCAACATCAGCGCCGCGTCCTCCACCGTGCGCGCGATCGGTCCCTGGTGCCAGAGCGTGCCGGCGGGCGAATGCGGATGGATCGGAACGATGCCGAAAGTCGGTTTGAATCCGAACAACCCGCAAAAACCGGCGGGGATGCGAATGGAACCACCGCCGTCGGTGGCAACGTGCAGAATACCCATCCCCAGCGCAGCAGCGACTGCCGCGCCACCGCTGCTGCCGCCGGGAGTGAGGTTTATGTTCCACGGATTAACGGTGACGCCCGTGAGCGGGCTGTCGGTCACGCCCTTCCAGCCAAATTCCGGCGTGGTGGTCTTGCCGAGAAACACTGCGCCCTGTTCTTTCATGCGTGCCACCGGCGGCCCGTCTTCGATCCACGGCTGCCCGGGATCGATGGTGCGCGAGCCGCGCAGGGTAGGCCAGCCCTCGGTCACGATGAGGTCCTTCACCGTGGCGGGAACGCCATCCACGCTGCCGGCCGGTGCGCCGCGCTGCCAGCGCGCTTCGGAAGCACGCGCGTCTTTCATCGCGCGCGTCTCGTCCACCATGACGAACGCGTTGTAGATCGGATTGAGCCTGGCGATGCGGTCGAGTGCCGCCCGTGTCGCCTCGACCGGCGAGAATTTTTTGCTGCGGTAATGCTCCGTCAGTTCGACGGCGGTCAAAGAAAGAATGTCGTCGGACATCTCGCTGCTGCTCCAGCTGTCCTGCAGAGCGGCCGGTTGCGGCCGGAGAGATCACGGGTTCCGCGGCCAACCGCACCGCGGAACCCGGACACCGTCAACGCATCAGGCCTTGCTCTTCATCGCCGCAAGAATTGCCTCGGGCGAGATCGGCATATGCCGCACGCGCGCGCCGACCGCATTGGCGATTGCGTTTGCCACCGCCGGCGCCACGACCGTGGAGGCCGGCTCGCCCACGCCTGCCGGATGATGGTTCGACCGGATGATCGTGACATCGATCTCCGGTACCTGCGCCAGCCGGATCGGCGTGTACTCGTGAAAATTGCTCTGCTCGAAGCTGCCGTTCTTCAGCGTCAACTTTTCCGACATGATCTGGCTCGCTCCCCACAACGCCGAGCCGCGGATTTGCGCCTCGATGTTTCCGGGATTGACTGCGATGCCGCAATCCATGGCGATGGTGATCCTGTTGATGCTGAACTTGCCGGTCTGCGGATCGACGGCGACTTCCGCCACGCCCGCCACCCAGGTCGGGCTCTGGCGTTCTTCCGCCGCGGTAACCGCGATGCCCATGCCGGTGTTGGGTGCAAGCTTCTTGGTGCCGTAGCCCGCCTTGCCGGCCGCAACGCGCAGGCAATTGGCGAGCCGCAGCGCGCCGCCGACCGTGCCCGATTCATAGACCGGCCATGTCCCTTCCTTCGGCCACGGCAGCGAAATCCACAGCTGGTCCATGTAGTAATCTGACCCGGTGCCCGCCGGATAGCCGGAGTTGGGAATGCCGCGATTGCCGCCTTTGCCGTTCAACATCGCGAGCCGGAACTCGAGCGGATCCCGCCCGGCCGCCATCGCCACCTCGTCCATGAAGGACTCGACCACGAATATGTTGTAGGAATTGGATACCGTGCGCAGTGCGCTGGCCTGCACTGCCCAGGTGGTGGTCTCGTGGTTCCAGGCACGCACGCGGTGATTCTTCACGTAATACCAGTGATCGCTGCCGCCGATGGACCATTGGTCGATGTCCTGCTTCTTCTCATCCCAGGAATCGAGTTGCAGCCAGTCGGTGCCGCCCTTCTTGCCGACGCCGAAACGCGCTCCCATCCAGCCGCAGACGATGTCCTGGTTCATCGCCACCAGTTCGCCGTTCTTGATGCCCGCCTTGACCTTGTGATACGTCGGCGTGCGCGCGAAGCTGGTTGCAAAATTGGATTCGCGCGTATGGATGAGCTTGACCGGACGGCCGGTTTCCTTGACGCAATAGGCCGCCGCGAGGATGTCGTCGTAGTCCTGCTTGCCGCCGAATCCGCCGCCCACCAGGTACTGGTGCACGAAAACCTTGATGTCCTCGGGTTTCTTCTTCAGCACACTGGAGAGGTAGCCGGTCAGGGTCATGCGCGCGAAGGACGTGCTCTGCGTGCCGACATGGACGTGCCATTCGCCGTTGGTGAGCTGCACCGTTGCATTCAGCGGCTCCATGGTGGCGTGACAGACCATGTCGGTGGTGTATTCCACCTCCAGCATTTTCTCGGCATCGCCGAAGCCCTTGTCGACGTCGCCTTCGAGCACCCAGTTCGCACTCTGCTTCTCGTCTTTCGCAAGCTGCTTGTACTGCTCGAGCATTTCCGCCGAGCCGAGGCTGGCGTAAGGACCCGCGTCCCATTTCACCTTCAGCGCCTTCGCCGCCTTCATCGCGGTCGGAAACTTGTCGGCAACGGCAACCACCCAGCCGGTACATTTGCCCATCGAGTTGTCGATCCTGACCGCCTTGATGAAGCCGGGAATCTTCTTCGCTTCCGAATCGTCGATGCTCAGCACTTTCGACGCATAACGGCTGCGCGGCACGACCAGCGCGCCATAAGCCATGTTCGGCAGGAACACGTCTATGCCGTATCTGGCTTTGCCGCTGGTCTTGGCCGGAATGTCGAGCGCGGCAAGCGACTTGCCGATGATCTTGTACTGGCTCGGATCCTTCAGCGTGATGCCCTTGAGATCGTCCGGATAGGCGAACTTGCGATCGATCTTCACCTTCTGCAGGATCTCGCCGTAACCGACGGATCTGCCGGAGGCCTTGTCGACCACCCGGCCCGCTTCCGCGTAGCAGTCGACGAGCTTGGCATTCAGCACGCCCGCGCCCGCTTCCACCAGCGCGATGCGGCCTGCGGCGCCTGCGCGCGCAATGCGATCGAACTCGGTGGTCACGCTGCCGCTGTTGACGGTATAGGCGAGGCCATAGATCGAGAAATTTTCCACGCTCTCGAGCGGCGCATCGAGGCGAACATCCTCC
This sequence comes from Burkholderiales bacterium, assembly GCA_035260785.1. Lineage (GTDB taxonomy): Bacteria > Pseudomonadota > Gammaproteobacteria > Burkholderiales > JACQAP01 > JACQAP01. Next base: position 11,259 of record DATFUO010000237.1, on the reverse strand, counting down.
CACTTCACTTCCAGTTCTTCGGCGATCACCTGGGCCAGGCCGGTGCCGATATGCTGGCCCATTTCAGCCTTGACGATGTGCATCGTGGTCTTGCCATCCGGCGTGATGGTGAACCAGATTGCCGGCGTATACGCCGGTGTCGCCATCGCCGCTTCGGCATTTTTGCCACCCAGCAGTCCCGGCATGCCGATGCTGAAAAAGCCGCTGCCGGCGATCACGGTGGAGCGGACCAGAAATTCGCGCCGCGTCATTGCCTGCTGTCTGGTCTCGGCAGTCGTTGGTTCGGTCGTTATTTTCTCAGCCATGATTGCCACCCTCCTTCATCAGATCGGCGGCGCGATGCACGGCGCCGACGATGCGCGAATATGTGGCGCAGCGGCACAGGTTGCCGTTCATGTGCGACACGATTTCTTCGCTGGTGGGGTTGGGATTGACGGCGAGCAGCGCGGCCGCCTGCATGATCTGGCCGGACTGGCAGTAGCCGCATTGCGGAACCTGCGCTTCGATCCAGGCCTTCTGCACCGGATGCGCGTCCGCCGGGTCGAGCCCCTCGATGGTCGTGACGACCGCATTGCTGTCCACGTCGCCGAGCTTGACCATGCACGAGCGCACGGGTTGGCCGTTTATATGCACGGTACAGGAACCGCAGATGCCGAGACCGCATCCGTACTTGGTCCCCGTGAGCCGCAGATCCTCGCGGATCGCCCAGAGCAGCGGCGTATCGGGCGGCGAGTCGGTAAAGTAACTTTGACCGTTAACGCTGAGTTGTGTCATGGCTGCGAAACCTCCCTTGCAAGTTACGATGACAAAATGGCCGCTTTGACGACTGGCCGATCCAGAGCGGAACGGTTGCGATCCGCAACGCCGGGCCTGCCCCGGAGCGTCACGGCGTCGCGCCGTTCACCCTTACCATAGGGCGGAGCCCCCAACCGTTTCAACTCCGCCGCATTGCCCGGGCGCAAACTCGCGCGTGCCCGGACATGAAACCATTCTCGAAAGCTTCGCGATGGGGTTGCGGAAATTTTTCCCTGTTCGCCTCCTCCATTGCGCGGATAGTGCCGGAACTCAGGTTCAGCAACTTGCGCTTAATGCAAAAAGTCGCGAGGGTTGAGATAGCATCTTCCATACCATTGCACGGACCCGCAAACTCCCGCGGCAAAACAGCGCGCTAGAGGGAACGCCGCGAATACGCGCGCGATCGGGCACGCGTTGCAGTGGTGCCCCCAATCGCAGCAATGCACCCCTGCTGTGCGCGACAATGCGTTGCCGATTCGAAAGCAGATCCAGCGCACGACCGATTGTGAATTTCTTCGCATTGCGAATATATCCAGCCGAGGGAGGAAACGTCCGCGTTCGTTGGTGGCAGAAGGGATTCCCCCTTTCGGGTGAGACGGGACTTGCTTCTGATCGCGGCGCGCAGCCGTTCAGAACTTGACCAGGCCGCGGCGTGCCGCCAGCGCGATCGCTTCGGCGCGGCTGGTGGCATCCAGTTTGACGAACAGGCTCTTGAGATGGCTCTTCACGGTGCTTTCGGATATGTGCAGAGACTGGCCGATCGCGCGATTGCTCTTTCCTTCCGCCAGCAGCTTCAGGATCTGTTCTTCACGCTCCGTCAACTGTTGCTCCTGCACGCGTTGCACCAGCTTTGCGGCGAGCTTCGGTTGCAGATAGGCCTCGCCGGCGTGCACGGCGCGGATGCAGCCGAACAGTTCCTCAGGCTGCACGTCCTTGAGCAGGTAAGCTTGCGCGCCAGCACGCAAGCCCGCGTAAATGTCTTCGTCGTGATCGAATGTGGTCAGCACGATGATGCCGGCCTTCGGATCTTCGGCTCGTATGCGCTTGATGGCCTCCACGCCTTCGAGCCGGGGCATGCGCAGATCCATGAGCACCACATCGGGACGAAGGCGCCGCCACAGTACGATCGCCTCCTCGCCGTCGCCGGCTTCGCCGACGACGGTGACGCCTTCTTCCATATTGATGATCGCCGCAAGCCCGCGCCGCACCAGAGATTGGTCCTCCGCAATGAGCACGCGAATGCATCCGGTTTGTGCTCCGTTCGTTGCGCCGGGTTCGTGGAAATCGGAAATCATTGCGATCAACCCAGCCTGCTGCGCGGTATCACGGTTTCGACGCGGGTACCCTGCGCCGGCCGACTGCTGACGAGCAGCCGCGCGCCGATGTTCTGCGCCCGCTCGCGCATGCCGAGCAATCCGAATCCATCGTGGTGCCCACGTGGTTCGAAACCGACGCCGTCGTCGGCTATGGACAAGGTCACCGCGTCGGCCTCGAAAATCAGTTTCACTTCCACGCGCTTCGCCTTTGCGTGCTTGAGGATATTGGTCATGCATTCCTGTGCGATTCGCAGCAATTCGCTCTCTACTTCGTCCGCAAGGACTATCTTCTCGCCCCGCGTCGAGAAATGCGCGTGCAGCGTGCCGCTCGCCTCGATTCGGCGCAGCAGAGCTCCAAGTGCATTGGTCAGATCGGCGCATTGCAATACCTCAGGCCGCAGGGCGCGCACCGACAGTCGCGCTTCGGCCAGCCCGCCCTGTGCCAGTTGGCGCGCGTGCTCGATGTGCTCGAGGGCAGGCTCGATGTTGTCTTTCTTCAGCGTTCGCGTGGCCACTTCCAGGTTGACCAGAACACCGGTAAACCCCTGCGCAAGGGTATCGTGGATATCGCGGGCGATGCGGTTGCGCTCTTCGAGAATGGCAGCCTGGCGCGCCTGCTCTCCGAGCCTCGCCATCTGCACGGCGAGCGTGGCCTGGCCGGCGAGCGCCTCCGCGATATACAGCTTGCTTTCCAGTTCCTCCGCGTCGCTCTTGCTGCTGCGCACGCAGATCCACCCGACTGTTTCCTTGCCGAGCATCATCGGTACGGTAAGCAGCGTGTGCACGCCGAGGGAATTGATGTAGGCGCGATTCTCTTCCGGCATGCCGCCGACTTCGCCGGACAGCACGTAGGTTTCGGCGCGCGCCATGGGAAAGGTGGACACCGGCCGGCCGCCCGCGGGCAACGGATGCAATACCGCGGGGTGGTGCGACTGCGCTGCGGGAATGATCCGGGAATCGAGATATTCCAGATGCAGGCGGATGGAACTGGTTGTTGCATCGGGAAACCACAGCGTTCCGCCGACGCCCTGCAATTGTTGCACCGTGACCTTGAGCACATGCCCGAGGAATTTGTCGAGATTGGATTCCGCCGCGAGAAAATTCAGCGACTGGATCAGCATTTCCGACTGCCCGCGCGCGAGCTCCGCGGCCATCCGGTGTTGCTCGACTTCCTGTTCAAGGAGCTGGTTGGCTGCTTCGAGATCGCGCAATCGGCGCGCGGACGCCTCCGCAGATTCGCCGCGTGCACCGCTTCTTTCGGCTGTCGAACGCTGCGTTTCCATTTCCGTTCAGGCTTTCTTCATTCTCTGCGCAAACTTGGCCCGGAATTTGGCCACCTTGGGTGCCACGACGAACTGGCAGTAAGGCTGGTTCGGATTGTTCTCGAAATATTCCTGATGATACTTTTCCGCGACGTGAAACCGCACCGCCGGCGCGATTTCGGTGACGATCGGCGCGGGGAAAGCCTTGTCCGTGGTCAGCTCTGCGATGATTTTCTCGGCTTCGGCTTTCTGTTCGGGCGAATGATAGAAGATCGACGAGCGGTATTGCGTGCCGACGTCGTTGCCCTGGCGGTTGAGCGTAGTCGGGTCATGGATGACGAAGAAGACTTCCAGCAGGTCGCGGAAGCTCAGCACCTTCGGATCGAAAGTGATCTGCACGACCTCGGCATGTCCGGTATCGCCGTCGCACACGTGGCGGTAGGTCGGCTGCGAAGTATGCCCGCCCATGTAGCCCGATTCAACACTTTCGACCCCGTCGAGTCGGTCATATACCGCCTCCAGGCACCAGAAGCAGCCGCCCGCCAGCGTTGCAACTTCATTGGTGGCCACCGGCCTGCCGGATTGATTCTGAGTCTGTCCCATCGCACCCTCCTTGGTTTGCGCCCCCACAGTGTAGCGGCACCGCACTGCCGTCGGGCAGACAGGTGCAAACTTACCGGATCACCACTTTGGCGGGAAACTCGCTTGCCGCGCCACTCTTCTGCGCGTGTTTTTATCCGCGCCTGCAGGGTGAAACACCCAAGGGAACAGTCTCATGGGCCCGCAGGCGGTGTGGCGCTGAAGCTGCTGCGGTGAAAATAAATTTTAGAAAAGATACTGTCCGAGCCACCAGAACACGGCAGCGATGAACGCGGAACTGGGGATGGTGAGCACCCAGGCCCAGACGATGCGTCCGGCCACGCCCCAGCGCACCGCGGAGAGCTTCTGCGCCGAGCCGACGCCGACAATCGAACCGGTAATGGTGTGCGTAGTCGAGACCGGCACACCCAATGCGGTCGCAAGGAATAACGTGATGGCGCCGCTGGTTTCGGCACAGAATCCGCCAACCGGCTTGAGCCGGGTAATTCTCTGGCCCATGGTCTTGACGATGCGCCAGCCCCCGAACAGGGTTCCCATCGCGATCGCGCCGTAACAGGCAAAAGGCACCCACAGCGGCAGCGGATCCCTGGCGCCGGTAATTTGCGCGGCGATCAGCAGCATCCAGATCACGCCCATGGTCTTCTGCGCATCGTTGCCGCCGTGACCGAGGCTGTAAAAAGCCGCCGATATGAACTGCAGCCGGCGAAACCACCGGTCGATGCGTCGCGGCGTCTGCCCCTGGCCAATCCACGACACCGCGATCGTCAAGGAGATTCCGAGTACGAAACCTAGCAGCGGCGAGAGCACGATGGCAGCAGCGGTCTTCAGGAAACCGCTGGCAATCAGCGTATCCACGCCACCCTTCGCCACCGCGGCCCCGGATAACCCGCCGATCAGCGCGTGCGACGAGCTCGACGGGATGCCGTAGTACCAGGTAATGATGTTCCACGCGATGGCGCCGACGAGTCCACCGAATATAACGTGGTGATCGACGACGCCGGGATCGACTATGCCTTTGCCAACAGTGGCGGCGACTGCGACGCCAAAGACCGCGAATGCCAGGAAATTGAAGAAGGCCGCCCAGACCACCGCCCATTGCGGTCGCAGCACACGGGTGGAAACGATAGTGGCGATGGAGTTTGCGGCATCGTGAAAACCGTTCATGAAATCGAACGCCAGCGCCAGCAGCACCAGGAACACGACGACTTGGAAGCTCATGAATCGCCTTTTTTGTTTTGCGAGATGGCGAAAGCGGGAAAGATGGTCAGGAGTTGTCGAGAACGATACCCTCGATGATGTTGGCGACGTCTTCGCAGCGGTCGGTTACGCCTTCGAGTGTTTCGTAGATGGCGCGCAGCTTGATCACCTGGCGCACATCGGGTTCGTCGCGAAACAGTTTTGCCATGGCCGAGCGCATGACGTGATCCGCCTCCGATTCGAGTTTGTCGATCTCGGCGCAGACCGCCCGTATCTTCGTGGCATTCTCCATGTTGGAAAGCAGCGAAACCGCGTCCTTGACCTTTTCGGCGCAACCCACGCAGATGTCGGCGAGGCGTTTGGCGTCGAGGGTGACCGAGCGGATATCGTAAAGGTAGATCGATTGGGCGGCGTCCTCCATCATGTCGAGGATGTCGTCCATGCGCGTGATGAGCTGGTGGATGTCTTCGCGGTCAATCGGCGTGATAAAAGTCTTGTGGAGCAACTCGATGGCCGAGTGCGTAATGCGGTCGCCACGCTTTTCGATGGTCTCTATGTTGTAGCAGCGGCGCTGAACATCGTCGAAAGCCGCCATCAGGCTGGCGAGTTCGTGACTGGCCTCGAGAATCTGTTCGGCATGTTCGACGAACAGGTCGAAAAAGCGGCCCTCGGTGGGCATCAGGCGGGCAAACACGGCGGCTCCCCTTTCGGTAACGTCGCTTTGAGCGGCGTGCAGACGAGTCATTCGGCGCGGTGGGCACGCCTTTGTCATTAGAATCGGTCCCTGCACGCTATTGTAGGGTCTGCGCAATCGGGTGTCACAAAGCTGTCATAATTAGCCGTCAGAACAAGAAGATGACAGATGATTGGATTGCTGCAGCGAGTCTCCGAGGCGCAGGTGGAAGTCGAAGGACGTCGCATCTGCGCCATTGGGCCGGGATTGCTGGTGCTGGCTTGCGCCGAACGCGGCGATAGCAAACGCGAGGCAGAACGCCTCGTCGAACGCATACTCGACTATCGGGTGTTTTCCGACGGCAACGGCAAAATGAATTTGAGTTTGCGCGATGTGGCCGGGGCCTTGTTGCTGGTACCGCAGTTCACGCTCGCCGCGGATACGACAAAGGGCAAGCGACCGAGTTTCACGCCAGCCGCCCCGCCCCAAGAGGGCCAACGCCTGTTCGAATATTTTCTGGCTTGCGCCCGCGCGAGCCACGCTCCGGTGGCCAGCGGCGAATTCGGCGCACACATGCGGGTCTCGCTCGTGAATGACGGTCCGGTGACCATCTGGCTGCAGGTCGTCGCGCAGAACGGCAATCGCACAGCGGCCGGATTTTCCGAACAACCGGCATGAAGCAAAAGTCCCGCAATCCGGGCACCCCGGGGAGAATTTCCGCCGGTGCGCATGAGACAATTGGATCCTTGGTGAGCCGGCGCCCAGGCGCATAAAATCAAGATGTCAATGCACTCGAATCCCCAGGGTCCCGTGCCGCGCGTGCTGCTGGTGGACGACGCACCGGACAATCGCCTGCTGATGTCGCTCTATCTGAGGCGCTCAGGCGTGGAAATCCTCACTGCGCGAAACGGCGAGGAAGCCCTTCAGATCGCCGCATCGATGTTGCCCGATCTGGTCGTGCTCGACCTGACCATTACAGGCATGTCGGGTTACGAAGTCTGCAAACGCATCAAATCCAATTCCGCAACGTCGCTCACGCCCGTCGTATTCCTGGTTTCGAACGACGAACGCGAGGAGCGCATCAAGGGCCTGCAGGTCGGCGCTGATGACTTCTTCAACAAACCCATCCAGCGCGACGAATTCCTGGTGCGGGTCAAATCGCTGGTAAGCGGCTATCAAACCCGCAAACGCCAGGCGGCTGTGCCCGTGCCGGCGGAGCGGGGCGCCGACGGGGTGCCCGACGATTACGGCCACCTGGTGTCGCGCAAGCTGATGGACAAGATACTGACCACGCCGGGCGTACCCGGCAATCCCCAGGCAGGCTATCAGAAGCGTTTCGATGCGGTCATCCTGTTCGCCGACCTGCGCGGATTCACGCGCATGGCGGAGAAACTGCCCCCCGCACAGGTGGTGCTACTGCTCAATGAATATTTTTCGCTGCTCACGAATGTGGCGTATCGATATAACGGCATCATCTTCAACATGGCCGGGGACAGTCTGCTGGTAGGGTTCGGCGTGCCATTCGAACAACCGGACGCCGCCGAGCGCGCGGTTCATTGCGGAAATCAGATGCTGGCCGAGTTCGATGCCCTGTCCATCGAGTGGCGCACCCGGCATGGGCTGGAAACCGGCCTGGGGATCGGCGTGAACAAAGGCGAAGTCGTGGCCGGCAACGTCGGATCTGCGGCCTACTCCAATTTCACGATCATCGGCGACGCCGTGAACATTGCCTCCCGCCTCATGCAAAGAGCGCGTGCCGGGGAACTGCTGTTGTCGGATCGCGTCATGGAAGTGCTGAAGACGACGCAGATCTACATGGAGGCGCTGCCGCTGCCGCCGCTGACCCTGCGCGGGCGAACGGAACCGATCGGCCTGTACTGCATCCCCTATAAGGGCCGGATCGACACCCGAGCGTAAGCGATGACGCTCACCGAGTTGCGCTATGTCGTCGCGGTGGCGCGAGAAAAGCATTTCGGCCGCGCCGCCGAAGTCTGCTTCGTAAGCCAGCCAACGCTGTCGGTGGCCGTGCGCAAGCTCGAAGCAGAGCTCGGGGTGGTCCTGTTCGAACGCGGCCCCGGCGACGTAAGTATTACGCCGATCGGATTGCGTATCGTCGAGCAGGCACGGCGAGTCGTCGAAGAGGCGGCCGCCATCAAGGAGATCGCCAGCCAGGGAAGGGATCCACTCAACGAGCCGTTGCGCATGGGTGCGATCTATACCATCGCGCCTTACCTGCTGCCGCATCTGGTCAAACAGCTGCACAAGCGCGCGCCGATGATGCCGCTGCTGATCGAGGAAAACTACACGGCCCGCCTCCTGGAAATGCTGAGGGCAGGCGAGGTCGACTCCGTCGTCGTTGCGTTGCCGATCGAGTCGGCCGGGTTGATGGTCCAGCCGCTTTACGATGAGACATTTCAGGTAGCGGTACCGGCCGAGCATGCCTGGGCGGATCGCAAACGCATTTCCGCGACTGATCTGGCGAAGCAGCCGTTGCTGCTGCTCGGCAGCGGACATTGCTTTCGCGACCACGTACTCAACGCCTGTCCTGCGCTGAAACGCGGCACCGCCGCTCCCGGCACGCTGCAACAGACGGTCGAGGGCAGCTCGCTCGAAACCATCCGGCACATGGTCGCCTCGGGCGTCGGCGTTACCGTCCTGCCGAGCACTTCGATCAACGCGTCGGAAAAGACAGGCCTGTTGCGCTACATTCCCTTCATGCGCCCGATTCCGGACCGCCGCGTGGTAATGGCCTGGCGCAAAAGCTACCCGCGCGTGCGCGCGATCGATCTCCTGCGCCAGAGCATCCTCGCGTCGCCGCTGGCCGGCGTGACCTTTCTCGACCTTCCGGCCCGCGAGGGCTAGCGCCGTCCGATAGCCATTGGCTATCGAATCAATAAAAACAATCCATTGGATTGATCGGTCCGAAAACTGGAACATGGCCGCTCCACGCCAATTGTAGCTATCCGGAGGCCATCACATGCAACAGCGCGTACGACAAACAGTCGAGGAACTGACGAAGCTTCTCGCAGCGTTGCCAATAATCTGGTGACCACTAATCGACCATGAGGGAAAATTCCATGAGTGACCGACAATTACAGACCACTTTCTGCGGCATGCCGGTACGCGCCAACCAGAACTCCCTTGCCGCTGGTCCGCGCAGCCTGGTATCGATGCAGGAGTGGCTCATGATGGAATAGCTGGCGCATCGCTGAGCGCCGCCAGCAAGAACAAGGTTAGTTATCGGTACTCGGTCCCCAATCCGGACCGAATCGTTAAGTGCAATCAACCAAAGGTAGAGAAACCATGTCAAACAAAGCCAAATGCCCGTTCAATCACACCGCCGGCGGCGGCACGTCGAATCGCGACTGGTGGCCGAACCAGCTGCAGCTCGATCTCCTGCACCAGCATTCCTCGAAGTCCGATCCGACGGGCGGGAACTTCGACTACGCGAAGGAGTTCAAGAGCCTCGATCTGGCGGCCGTGAAGAAGGATCTCGCGGCGCTGATGACCGAGTCGCAGGACTGGTGGCCCGCGGATTTCGGTCACTACGGTCCACTGTTCATCCGCATGGCCTGGCATAGCGCCGGCACCTACCGCACCGGCGACGGCCGCGGCGGCGCCGGCCGGGGCCAGCAACGCTTTGCCCCGCTCAACAGTTGGCCGGACAATGTCAGCCTGGACAAGGCGCGCCGCCTGCTCTGGCCGATCAAGCAGAAGTACGGCCGGAAGATCTCCTGGGCCGACCTGATGATCCTCGCCGGCAACGTCGCGCTGGAAACTATGGGCTTCAAGACTTACGGCTTCGCCGGCGGCCGTGCGGACGTGTGGGAGCCGGATCAGGACGTCTACTGGGGTGCTGAAAAGACCTGGCTGGGGGGCGACAAGCGCTACTCCGGAGAGCGTGATCTGGAGAATCCGCTCGCGGCCGTGCAAATGGGCCTGATCTATGTGAATCCGGAAGGCCCGAATGGCAATCCGGATCCGATCGCGGCGGCCCGAGACATACGCGAGACCTTCGCCCGCATGGCGATGAACGACGAAGAGACCGTCGCGCTGATCGCAGGCGGCCACACCTTCGGCAAGACCCACGGCGCCGCCCCCGCGACCCATGTGGGCATCGATCCGGAAGCGGGCGATATCGAGGCACAGGGCTTGGGCTGGAAGAACAGCTTCGGCACCGGCAAGGGCGGTGACGCGATCACCAGCGGCCTGGAGGTCACCTGGACCACCACGCCGGCGAAGTGGAGCAACGACTTCTTCAAGCACCTGTTTGGCTACGAATGGGAGCTGACCAAGAGCCCGGCCGGCGCGCACCAGTGGCGGCCGAAGAACGGCGCGGGTGCCGACACGGTTCCGCACCCCCACGACAAGTCGAAGCGCATCGCGCCGTCGATGTTGACCACCGACCTCTCGCTGCGCTTCGACCCGGCGTACGAAAAGATCTCGCGGCGTTTCATGGAAAATCCGGACCAGCTCGCGGACGCATTCGCCCGGGCCTGGTACAAGCTGACCCACCGTGACATGGGCCCGCGCGCACGCTATCTCGGGCCGGAGGTGCCGAAGGAAGAACTCCTCTGGCAGGATCCGATCCCTGCGGTCAATCACAAGTTGGTCGATGACAAGGACATTGCCTCGCTGAAGGCCAAGGTCCTGGCTTCGGGCCTGTCCGTCCCGGAACTGGTCTCGACCGCCTGGGCATCGGCCTCTTCTTTCCGCGGCTCCGACAAGCGCGGCGGCGCGAACGGCGCGCGCATTCGCCTCGCGCCGCAGAAGGACTGGGAAGTCAACCAGCCCGCGCAATTGGCGATAGTGCTCAAGGCGCTGGCGGGCATCCAGGGCGAGTTCAACAAGGCGACGTCCGCCGGCAAGAAGGTTTCGCTCGCCGACCTGATCGTGCTGGCCGGCTGCGCCGGCGTCGAACAGGCCGCGAAGAACGCCGGCGTCAACGTGACGGTGCCCTTCACGCCGGGCCGCATGGACGCCTCTCAGGAGCAAACCGACGTCGAGTCCTTCGCCGTGCTCGAACCGGTCGCCGACGGTTTCCGCAATTACCTCAAGGGCAAGTACGCCATCCCGGCCGAGGCGTTGCTGATCGACAAGGCACAGCTGCTGACGCTGACCGCTCCCGAGATGACAGTGCTCGTCGGCGGCATGCGTGTGCTGAACGCCAACGTCGGGCAGTCCAGGCACGGCGTCTTCACTCAACGGCCGGGAGCGCTGACCAACGACTTCTTCGTGAACCTGCTCGACATGGGCACGCAGTGGAAGGCGGTGTCGGACGCCCGGGACGTGTTCGAAGGGCGCGACCGCAAGACGGGCGCGGTGAAGTGGACCGGCACGCGCGTCGATCTGGTCTTTGGCTCCAACTCCGTGCTTCGCGCCCTGGCCGAGGTCTATGGCAGCTCGGACGCGCAGG
>DATFUO010000236.1:0-3553 GCA_035260785.1 Burkholderiales bacterium | reverse complement strand
ATGAAGAGCAGAAGGCGAAAAGAGTTCAATCCCCTCGCCCCTCGCCCCTTGTCCCTCTGCCCTCACTCACGCCGTTCCCCCCACCGTCAGGCCATCGATGCGCAAGGTCGGCTGGCCGACACCGACCGGCACGCTCTGGCCATCCTTGCCGCAGGTTCCTACACCCGAGTCGAGGCTCATGTCGTTGCCGAGCATGGAAACGTGCGTCAGCGCGTCCGGTCCGTTGCCGATGAGTGTGGCGCCCTTGACCGGATAGGTGATCTTGCCATTCTCGATCATGTAGGCCTCGGCCGCCGAAAACACGAACTTGCCGCTCACAATATCCACCTGGCCGCCACCGAAATTCGCGGCATAAAGTCCGTTTTTGACCGAACCGATGATCTCGGCGGGATCCTTGTCGCCGTTGAGCATGTAGGTGTTGGTCATGCGCGGCATCGGCACATGCGCATACGACTCGCGCCGCCCGTTGCCGGTGGGCGTCATGCCCATCAGGCGCGCATTCAGCATGTCCTGGATGTAACCCCTGAGGATACCGTCCTCGATCAGCACGCTGCGCTGCGTGGGATTGCCTTCGTCGTCCACGTTGAGCGAACCGCGGCGCCGCGAAATCGTGCCGTCGTCGACCACTGTCACACCCGGTGCCGCGACACGCTGGCCGATGCGGCCGGAAAAAGCCGAACTGCCCTTGCGGTTGAAATCGCCTTCGAGTCCATGGCCAATAGCTTCGTGCAGCAGGATACCGGGCCAGCCCGGCCCCAGTACCACGGTCATCGTGCCGGCCGGTGCCGGCCGCGCCGCCAGATTGGTCACAGCCTGGTGCACCGCCTTGGCCGCGTAGTCGCGCAGGACGTCATCGGTGAAATAGGCGTAGTCAAAACGCCCGCCGCCCCCCGCGCTACCCTGCTCGCGGCGGCCGTCGTGCTCGACGATGACCTGCAAGGAGAGCCGCACGAGCGGACGCACGTCGGCGGCGAGCATGCCATCGGAACGTGCGACCAGCACGACTTCGTATTCGCCCGCGAGCGAAGCGACGACCTGGGAAACGCGCGCATCGATCCCGCGCGCATGGCGTTCGAGCTTTTCCAGCAGCTTTACCTTGTCGGTATCGGCAAGGCTCGCCAGCGGGTCCTGTGGCAGATACAGTTCGCGGCCGCGCGTGCGGCTTGCGACCTGCGTTGCACCCTGCTCCCCGCGGCGCGCGATCGAACGAGTGGCCCGCGCCGCGGATTCCAGCGCCGGCAGGCTGATGTCGTCCGAATAGGCGAACGCGGTTTTCTCGCCGCTGACCGCGCGCACCCCGACACCCTGATCGATGTTGAAGCTGCCGGACTTCACCATGCCCTCTTCCAGGCTCCAGCCCTCCGAACGCGAATATTGGAAATACAGATCGGCGTAGTCGACACTGTGGGTCATGATCTGGCCGAAAACGCGAGCGATCCCGCCGGCATCGAGTCCATAGGGTGCGAGCAACGTGCGGTCCGCAGTCGCGAACAGCAGCTCGTGGGTGTTTGTCGGATCGTTGGGCATGAGAAATTAGGAGCTAGGGGTCAGGGGCGAGGGATTAGATTTGGTCTATTCGACTTTGATTGGATATCCGAGTATTTGGGCACTGAGCCGGGGATTTCAATTGAATTTCCCTAATCCCTCGCCCCTCGTCCCTCAGATTCTATGGATCACCCTGTGCGTCAGCGCCGGCAGGCTCTTGCGCAGGCTCGCCTGGTACGCAGGATTGATCGAAGCGACAACCACACCCGATCCGCGCGGCAGACGATCCAGTACCGTACCCCAGGGATCCACCACCATCGAATCGCCGTGGGTTTCGCGTCCGCTCAGGTGATAGCCACCCTGCGCCGGCGCCAGCACGTACGCCAGGTTTTCGATTGCACGTGCGCGCACAAGCGATTCCCAGTGCGCCTTGCCGGTGGTCTCGGTGAAAGCCGAGGGTACGACGATGATATCCACGTCCTTCATGGCCCGGTACAGTTCCGGAAAACGCAGGTCGTAGCAAACCGACAAGCCGATGCGGCCGAAGGGCGAATCCACCACCTTGACCTGCTTGCCCGCCTCGAGCGTGCCCTCCTCGGAAAACCTTTCCTGGCCCAGGTCGAGGCTGAACAGGTGAATCTTGTCGTAACGCGCCGCCATCTTTCCGCTATCGTCGTAGAGCTGGCAGGAGTTGTAGACCTTGCCTTCGCTGGGCGCCGCGATCGGCACCGAACAGCCGACCAGCCAGATCTTGTGTTTCTTCGCCGTTTCAGCAAGAAAGCGCTGGATCGGCCCGTCGCCCTCCTTTTCCCGGACTTTTACCTTGTCGGTGGCCCGCATGCCCATGATCGCGAAGTACTCCGGCAACGCGACCAGCCGCGCACCCTGAGACACCGCAATTTCGATCAGCCTGCCGGCTTCATTCAGATTTGCGGCCACACTCGGACCGGAGGCCATCTGCACGCCGGCGACGCGAAACGTCTGCGCCTTTACCTGCCCTTTCACGACGGCCGTCACCGGCACAGCATGGTCGCGGGCGCCGCGTTGCTTTGTGCGGCCGAATCCTGATCTGGTGGCGGTTGCCATGCGGGTTGCGAAGTCGGGTTCCTGTCGAAGCGAGGTCGGATTGTAACCTCGCCCGCCAGGAATGCTCTAACGCCCGGTTCGCTTCTCGTCGGATGGCGCCTTGGATACCCGCGCAACGACCGGATCGGCCCAGCTTCCGGTGACCGAATAATCGAATGAAGCAATTTGGCTGAACGGGTCCTTGAGTGCTTTTTGCGCGATCAGAGCGGCAACGCCGATGGCGGGATTGACGATGGCGCCGGCGATCGCGATGCCCTCCGACAGCGACGGCGTGACCCGCACGATGAGATCCTGGGTTTCGCGCGCCAGATCGACCTGCCCGTGCATTGCGACACGCGCCGCGGAGCCCTCCATCAGAAAATTCTGCGTGTCGGCAATGCCCGAATTGATGTTCAGGTCCGCGGAGATGCGATTGAAGCTGAAACCCTTGCTGAATACGTCACGAAAATCCAGCGAAGCCCGTCTGGGCAGTGCCTGCAGGCTCAGGATGCCGAGAAGTTTGGCTACGCCCGGCTCGATCTGCCGGAAGCGGCCGTCCTTGGCCTCCAGTTTGAGCTGGCCCGACAGGGACGGGATGTCGAACCGGGTCGGATTGCCGGTCCAGCCGATCGGGCCTTCGAGCCTGGCAGTCCCGCCCTTCACGCTGTCCGGCCAGCCCAGTCGTGCAAAGAACTCCCCGACGTCGGAAACGTCGAGCCTGACCGTCACGTCGGTACGCGACGCCTCGGCGATCCCCCAGCGCCCGCTCATGCCAAATTTGCTCTCCGGATTGACGATGTCGAGCCGCTGCAGGTGCCAACCGGCGGGTTCTGGTCGCGCCTGCATGTTGAGGCGCCCCAGATCCTTTCCCTCGTAGTTGAAACTGTCGGCGACAAGGTCGACCGAAGGCAGGCGCTGTTCCGCCACGCCGCCCGGCTTTCCGGTCAGGATTTCGGTGCTGACCGGCGGCAGCATGAACTTGGACAGGCGCGCGGTCAGCGTG
>DATFUO010000235.1:0-2393 GCA_035260785.1 Burkholderiales bacterium | reverse complement strand
GCTTTTTTCTTCGACGTGCTTGCCTACAGCTCGATATTCGTGCTGGTAGTGCTCGGCCTCGGCGTCATCGCCAGCATGATGGGCATCTTCAATTTCGCGCACGGCGAATTCGTGCTGCTCGGCGGCTACACGGTGTACGTGTTTCACAGTATCGGCCTGCCCGTCTGGTCTGGCATGCTGGCCGCACCGTTCGCAGTCGCCCTGGTTGGGCTGGCTCTCGAACGTGTAGTCATCCGCCGTTTTTATGCAACCCCGATCGTCGCCATGCTCGGCACCTATGCCATAGGACTTGCGTTGCGGGAAAGCGTGCGGTCGCTGCTGGGTGGCCAGTTTTATTCGGTCACCGCCCCCCTGGTCGGATCGTTCTCGTTTGGCGAGATTTCCATTTCCCGTTGGCGTACGGCCGTGATCCTGATTACTGCCACCGTGATGGTGAGCTCCTATCTTCTGCTCACCCATACGCGCTTCGGTTTGCAGGTTCGCGCCGCTCTGGAAAACCCGGCGCTCGCACGTGCCTCCGGCATTTCCACGTCCCGCGTCTACGCCGCGACATTCACGTTCGGGGCCGCACTCGCCGGCCTCGCCGGAGGTTTAATGGTGCCGATTTACGCGGTCAGCGCAGATATGGGCGTACCCTTCCTGATCAAATCTTTCCTTGCAGTCATGCTCGGCGGCATGGGTGGTTTCGAGGGTGCCATCGCAGGTGCGGCGCTGGTAGGCGCGACCAGCGCCGCGTTGCCCTGGGCGATCAAGCCCGTGGTGGCGGATGTTCTTGTCTTCGTGATCGCGATCGCGATCGTGAAGGTTCGGCCGGAAGGCCTTTTATCAAAGTGGAGGAGTTGATAATGAAAATCGACGATCGCAATCACCACCCGCTGTCCGCTTCCCGACGGCTATTCCTGCAACGCGCCGGCCTGCTCTCAGGCATGATCGCCCTGGGCGGCGGCAGCTACCTTTACAATCCCAAGGGTAGCTGGGCCGCCGACCCCATCAAGGTAGGCATCGCCACCGACCTTACCGGCGCAATCAGCTGGGGTGGCATTCCAAATTCGCAGGTGGCGAAGATGGCGATTGACGATATTAATAAGAGTGGCGGCATACTCGGCCGGCCGATTCAGATGATCCTGGAAGACACCGCCACTAACGAACAGCTTGCGGTCACCAAGGTACGCAAACTGGTAACCCAGGACAAGGTGGATGTTGTCTTTGGTGGCATCACCAGTTCCATGCGCAACGCCATCAAGGACACCATCGTCAATCGCGGCAAGACGCTCTACATCTATCCGCAGTTGTACGAAGGCAAGGAATGCACGCCTTACCTTTTCTGCACCGGCCCGACCCCGGCACAGCAATGCGACACCTTCATTCCGTGGCTGATCAAGAACGGCGGCAAGAAGTTCTACCTGCCTTCCGCCGACTATGTCTGGCCGCACGTGCTCAACGAGTACGCGCGCAATACCATCGTTAAAAACGGCGGCGAGGTGGTCGGTGAGGAATATTTCCCGGTCGACCATAACGAGTACAGCGCAGCCGTCAACAAAATCATGTCGAGCGGGGTCGACGTGGTGTTCAACACGACAATTCCACCAGGGGTCGCGGCATTTTTCAAACAACTCAACGAGGCCGGCTTCCAGAAGAAGGGCGGGCGTCTGGCCTGCGTCTACTACGACGAGAACGCGCTCAACATCACGCCGGCGCACGAGATCGAGGGTCTGGCAAGCTGCCTGGATTATTTCAAGGCCGTCAACGACCCCTTCGGCAACCAGTTGCAAGCGGAGTACGGCAAGCTGTACGGCGAAAAGATCCTGTTCACCGCGGGCAGCGGCTCAACCGGAATGTACCGGGGCATTAAACTTTGGGAAGCATCGGTGAAGGAAGCCAAAAGCGTCAAGCGCGAACCCGTGGCTGCGGCGCTAGATCACGCCAAGATCAGCGACGGGCCCGGCGGAGGATGCGAGATGGTCCCCGGGACTCGCCATGTAAAAATGAACATGTACACCGCAGTGTCCAAGAGCGGAAAGTACGAGATTGTAGAAAAGAGCAACGGTCCGGTCATGCCGGCCGAGTGCGGCTGAGTAAGGCTCTAAAAGGACAGCGCCAACCGCGGAGGACGCAGAGGACGCAGAGGAAGGGAATGATGAATGCTTGTTCGTTGGAAATATTGTGCGCACCGGCACTAACAGCAATCGGCAATCGTACATTTGCGCAAACAGCATTCCTTCCCTCCGTATTTCCTCCGCGTCCTCTGCGTCCTCTGCGGTGAGCGCGTGGATTTAATTTCGTAGACAGATCATGACGCCCGTAACAGCATCCGCCTCGAAGCGCCGCGTGATTCCCTACATCGAGGGCGTGCTGCTCGTGCTGTTCCTGTTTCTGCCGCTTGCGGTGGACGA
>DATFUO010000234.1:0-6972 GCA_035260785.1 Burkholderiales bacterium | reverse complement strand
GTTCTTCGCCTTTATGTGCCCCTCTGGAGACAACGATTAGGAGGCAACGGGAGCGAAGGCCCCGGATAGTTGGGGACAATTCTTCCCTGGGAGAGCGGATCAACAAAAGCTGCAGACTGCGTGGCGGAGAGGGTGGGATTCGAACCCACGTGCCAGGTCTCCCTGACCATCTGATTTCGAGTCAGCGCCGTTATGGCCACTTCGGTACCTCTCCGGATTCGTGTGTTATTTTACCAGCGATGTGCTCCATTGCGAAACTTCACTCGCGCTGTTTCGGTCATTGAAAATGAAACTACGCGCCGTCATCCGGCACCGTACGCCATCAATAACGGCTGTCGGGGCCATCGCGGCGGCGCTTCTTTTCTTGCTGCCCTCCTGCGATCCCGACGCCCTGTTCGACCGGCCGGTGCCGCCTTTCGGCGAAACCGACGAACTCGTCGTCCTGGTTCGCAACGGTCCCGCCACCCGCTTTCTCGGCGCAGACGGAAAATACAGCGGCATCGAGCAGGATCTGCTGGACCTGTTCGCGAAAGACACCGGCATGCGCCTGCGCCTGGTCGAGCGCACGAAATTCAGTGAAATTCTGCCGGCTTTACGTCGCCATCTTGCCCATCTGGCGGCGGCGGGGCTCACTGCAACGGAGGAGCGCCGCAGGCAGTTCATCTTCGGACCCGCCTACCTGTCCGTACATACGGTGGTCGCCTACAACACCGAGCATTCTCACCCGCGCAACGTGCACGATCTCGTCGGCAAGCGTGTCGCCGTCGTCGCCGGGTCCAGCGGCGCGGAACAGCTGGCATTGGAAGCCCAGGAAGAACCCAGGCTGCGATGGGAGGAGATTCCGGCGGCGGACAGCATCGAACTGCTCGACAGACTGGCCAGCGACGAAGTCGATTACGTCGTGACCGACTCGAATATCGTCGAGCTTGCACAGAATTTCTCGTCGAATATCGGCCGGGCATTCAATCTGGGCGAACCGGAAACGCTGGCGTGGGCCCTGGCCAAAGATGCGAGTCCGCTGCTTGTGGACCGGGTCAACAATTTTTTCGCCCGCATCAACGCCAACGGCACCCTGAGAATATTGCTGGATCGCTACTACGGTCATATCCAGCGGCTGACCCAGGCCGACGTGTCCGCTTTCCTGGAACGCCGGCTGTCGGTATTGCCCCAGTATCGCGGCATCTTCCAGGAGGCGCAGGAATTGACCGGAATCGACTGGCGCCTGCTGGCTGCATTGGGCTTCCAGGAATCGCACTGGAATCCGATGGCGACGAGCCCCACGGGCGTACGGGGCTTGATGATGCTGACTTCCGAAACTTCCGACCGGCTCGGCGTGGACAACCGCCTCGACCCGCACCAGAACATCGTTGCCGGCGCACGCTATCTGAAGATACTCAAAGATACTTTACCCGAGCGGATTACCGAGCCCGACCGCACCTGGCTGGCGCTGGCCTCGTATAACGTCGGTTATGGCCACCTGGAGGATGCCCGCATCCTGACGCAACGCCAGGGCCTGAACGCGGACACCTGGATCGATGTAAAGAAGACTCTGCCGCTGCTGACCCGCTCTGATTTCTATATCACAGTCAAACGCGGTTTTGCGCGCGGCGGAGAAGCGGTCATCCTCACGGAGAACATCCGCAACTACTTCGACATCCTGGTTCGTTACGAAGAGTCGTACCGGCCGCTGTTCCCCACCCTTCCCGAAGAAACAAGCCAGGTCTTGCCGTAAGCCGCTCAGCCGCGGCGGATGGTGTCGATGCCGCCCATGTAAGGACGCAACGCCGAAGGTATCGCCACACTGCCATCGGCCTGCTGATAATTCTCGACAACCGCCACGAGCGTCCGGCCCACCGCCAGCGCGGAACCGTTCAGGGTGTGCACGAATTCGTTCTTGCCCTTCTCGCCCTTGAATCGCGCCTGCATGCGCCGCGCCTGGAAGGCCTCGAAGTTGCTGCACGAAGAGATTTCCCGGTAGGCATTCTGCCCAGGCAGCCAGACTTCGATGTCATACGTCTTTGCTGCTGAGAACCCCATGTCGCCGGTACACAACACCATCGTCCGAAATGGCAACTCAAGTCGTTTCAGAATCGATTCCGCATGCTCCGTTAGAAAATCTAAAGCCTCGTAGGATTTTTCCGGCTGGATGATCTGCACCAGTTCGACCTTGTCGAATTGGTGCTGGCGGATCATGCCGCGCGTGTCCTTGCCGTAGGAACCGGCCTCGGACCGAAAGCACGGAGAGTGACAGACGAACTTCAGCGGCAATTGATCAAGCGACAGAACCTGGTCGCGCACCATGTTCGTGACCGGCACTTCCGCGGTGGGGATCAGATAGAACTTCCCGCCCTCTGCTCGCGGCACCGAAAACAGATCGTCCTCGAATTTCGGCAACTGGCCCGTACCGCGCATGCTGTCGGCGTTGACCAGATAAGGCACATAGACTTCGGTGTAGCCATGCTCCGCCGTGTGTACATCCAGCATGAACTGCGCGAGCGCGCGATGCAGGCGGGCCAGCGTACCCTTCATCAGGGTGAAGCGTGCGCCGCTGATCTTGGCGGCGGCGTCGAAATCGAGAAGGCCCAGGCCCGCACCGACGTCGACATGATCTTTCGGCGCAAAGTCGAACTTGCGCGGCTCGCCAATACGGCGCACTTCGACGTTGTCGTCGGCGGATTTTCCGACCGGCACATCGATATGCGGAAGATTTGGGACGGCGAGCAAAAAATCATCTATCGCCTTCAAGATTGGTGCCAACTGCTTCTGATTTGCATCCAACTTAGCGGCAAAATCATTGACATCAGCCATCAGAGTGTCAATTGATTGCTGATCCCCTTTTCGCTTTGCCTCCCCTATCTGTTTCGATAGGGCGTTCCGTTGCGATTGTAAATATTCAGTACCCGCCTGCAACGCCCTTCTTTTCTCTTCGAGTTCTGTGAAAGTCTCAACATCAAGACGATAACCATTGCGGCTGTCCAATCTATTGGCAACGGCTGTTAAATCCTTACGAAGCAGTTGAACGTCCAGCATTGCTTTCCTTTACGTTCTTTCTTGTTCTTCCTTTGCGTCCTAAAAGGGTAGTCCGACCCGCTACGCACGCAGGGTATTTGCATCAACGCCTTTCAGTTCTTTTTCCTTGCTTTCAGATCCAACTCGTGCAACTGGGCGAGCTTCTCGGCGATCTTGCTTTCCAATCCACGTGATGTCGGCCGGTAGAAGCCGGTGTTCTCCAGTCCCTCTGGAAAGTAATTCTCGCCCGCCGCGTACGCATCCGCCTCGTCGTGCGCATAACGATAACTGCGGCCGTAGCCGAGTTCCTTCATGAGCTTGGTGGGAGCGTTGCGAAGATGCTCCGGCACGGGCCGGGACGGGTCGGACTGGACCAGCGAGCGGGCCTCATTATACGCAACGTAGGCGGCATTCGATTTCGCGGCGCATGCCAGATAAATGGCCGCCTGCGCCAGGGCCAGTTCGCCTTCGGGCGAGCCCAGCCTTTCATAAGTCTCGCAGGCATCGAGCGCCAGACGCAATGCGCGCGGATCGGCCAGACCAATGTCTTCGATCGCCATGCGTACCAACCGCCTGCCGACGTAAAGCGGATCCGCCCCGCCATCCAGCATCCTGACCATCCAGTACAGTGCCGCGTCCGGTGACGATCCGCGCACGGATTTGTGCAAGGCGGAGATCTGGTCGTAGAAGGCATCGCCGCCCTTGTCGAAACGCCGCAGGTTCTGCGCGAGCGTCGACTGCACGAATGCTTCATCGACTTGCGCGACCTTGCGCGTTGCCGCCGCATTGCCGATGGCTTCGACCATGTTCAGCAATCGCCGCGCATCGCCATCCGCAGCGCCGATCACCATTTCGCACGCCTTTTCGGAAAATGCCAGGGCGGGAAAGGCCTTCGCGAATGCCCGCGAAAACAATTCCGCCAGGTCTTCCCCGGAAAGCGGCTTGAGTACATAGACCGCCGCGCGCGACAGCAACGCGCCGTTGACCTCGAACGATGGATTTTCTGTGGTTGCACCGATGAAAGTCACCAGTCCGCGCTCGACGAAGGGCAGGAATGCATCCTGCTGCGCCTTGTTGAAACGATGGACTTCGTCGACGAAAAGGATGGTCGCGCGTCCGGACTGCTGGAGCACGTTTTCGGCGTGCGCGACAGCATCGCGGATATCCTTGACGCCGGAAAGTACGGCCGAGAGCGCGATGAATTCGGCATCGAACGCCCGCGCCATCAGGCGAGCGAGCGTGG
Organism: Burkholderiales bacterium; assembly: GCA_035260785.1. GTDB lineage: Bacteria > Pseudomonadota > Gammaproteobacteria > Burkholderiales > JACQAP01 > JACQAP01. Next base: position 2,720 of record DATFUO010000234.1, on the reverse strand, counting down.
TCTTGCCCACACCCGGCGGACCCCATAGGATCATCGAATGCAGCTTTCCCGACTCGTAGGCCACACGCAACGGCTTGTCGGGCCCGAGCAGATGCCGCTGGCCGACGACGTCGTCCAGATTCTGCGGACGCATCAACTCCGCGAGCGGCGCCGCCGGCTGCCTGGCTTCGAACAGATCAGTCACCCCTCACCCCTGCCCTCTCCCCTCAAAAGGCGGAGAGGGAGTCAGATCGCGCCTCGTCCATTTTTTTTTTGGATTATTCAACATACCGGCCCAGTTCACAGGACCAACGAGGACAAAAACTCCTTCACGATTGGCGAATATGCGAACCACAATCACGTGACGAATCTCTACCAAGGCACATTGTCTCTCAGCTCCCTCTCCGCCCGCTTGCGGGGGGACAAGGGAACACTTGAAGCGCAGCAGAGGGCCGGGGTGAGGTGGGTGGCATCTATTCCGTTACGACGTCCGCGCCTTTCGGAACGGTAAAGGTATACAGATCGGGCGAAGCCCTGGGATTGCGCTGAAGATTGGATAATCTGATCGTCGTCTTCTGACCGAAATGGTCGTGGAGTTCCATGATTTCCAGGGCATTGCCGCGAAAGCCCATGCGCACCTTGTCGAACAGGCTGCCCTCGTCGTAGGGCTTTACCTCCAGCCAGTCGAGGTTTCCCTTCACGCCGACCGCGCTCAGGGAAAAATATTTGTCGACGTCATCCGCGCCGGCAAGCAGTGCGGCCGGACTGCTGCCGATCGCCTTGTCCAGGTTGCGCCGGGTGACCTGGTTGAGTTCCTTGTCGTAGATCCAGAGTTTTTCGCCATCGCCCACGATGATCTGCTCGTAAGGCTTGTCGTAGGTCCAGCGGAATTTGCCGGGTCGCTGGAACTGCACGCTGCCGCTCGCCTGTTGCTGGACGGTGCCACTGGAATCGATGACCTCCTGGGTGAAAGTCGCCTTCGCGGAGCGGGTCTGCTCGATGAACGCATGCAGCTTCTCGATGGAACCTGCGCCCGCCGGCACGGCGGCAAGCGCGCCCGCGAGCAACGTCGCGCACAGCGAGGCGCATCTCAACATTCCGTGTTTTCGCATAAGCCTCTTCTGCCTTTCCGGACCATTGTTGCTAGACCAGTGCTGCGTGGCGATGGTTCCTGGCTATATTTTCAATCCGTACCGGATCAGGCTTCGCTTCGGGACGGCGCGATCACCTCGCGGTTGCCGTTGGACAGCATGCTCGACACCAGCCCCGCCCGTTCCATCTGCTCGATCAGCCGCGCGGCGCGGTTGTAGCCGATGCGCAGATGCCGTTGCACCAGCGAGATCGAAGCGCGGCGCGATTTGAGCACGATATCCACGGCCTGGTCGTACAGGGGATCGGCCTCGGCATCGGTTTCGCCCGCCGCCCCGCCGTTCTCCATATCGGCTTCTCCGCCTTCCAGCACATCGTCGAAGTACTGCGGCTGGCCGCGCGATTTCAGATACTCGACGACCTTGTGCACTTCCTGGTCGGAGACGAAAGCCCCATGCACCCGCTGCGGATAACCGGTGCCCGGCGGCAGGTAAAGCATGTCGCCCTGCCCCAGCAGTTGTTCCGCCCCCATCTGGTCGAGGATGGTTCGCGAGTCGACTTTGCTGGAGACCTGGAACGATACCCGCGTCGGAATGTTCGCCTTGATCAGACCGGTGATGACGTCCACCGAAGGGCGCTGGGTCGCGAGCAGCAGATGCACGCCGGCGGCGCGCGCCTTCTGCGCCAGACGTGCGATCAGTTCTTCGACTTTTTTGCCGACGACCATCATCAGGTCGGCCAGTTCGTCGATGACCACCACGATCAACGGCAGTTCCTTCAATGGCTCGGGAGTTTCCGGTGTAATGGTGAAGGGGTTGGTCAGCGGCCTGCCCGCCTTTTCGGCTTCCCTGATCTTCAGGTTGAAGCCGGAAAGGTTGCGCACGCCCAGGGTCGACATCACCTTGTAGCGCCGGTCCATTTCGCCCACGCACCAGTTGAGCGCGTGCGCCGCCTGCTTCATGTCCGTGACCACCGGCGTGAGCAGGTGCGGGATGCCTTCATAGACCGAGAGCTCGAGCATCTTCGGATCGACCAGGATCAGCCGCACGTCCTTGGCCGTCGCCTTGTACAGCAGCGACAGGATCATGGCATTGATCGCAACCGATTTGCCGGAGCCGGTGGTTCCCGCGACCAGAACGTGGGGCATCCGCGCAAGATCGGCGACGACCGGATTGCCGGCGATATCCTTGCCCATCGCCAGGGTCAGGGGAGACGCCATTTCCGCGTAGATCTTCGAACTCAGGATTTCCGACAGCCGCACCACCTGCCGCTTCGGATTGGGGATCTCCAATCCCATGCAGGATTTGCCGGGGATGGTCTCGACCACGCGCACGCTCACGACCGACAAGGCACGCGCCAGGTCTTTCACCAGGTTGATGACCTGGCTGCCCTTGACGCCGATGGCCGGTTCGATCTCGTAGCGGGTAATGACGGGGCCGGGTTGGGCGGCGACCACTTTGACATCGATGCCGAAATCGGAAAGCTTTTTTTCGATGAGCCGGGAGGTATATTCCAGCGTTTCGGAAGACAGCATCTCGATATCCGCGGGCGGTTCGTCGAGCAGATGCAGCGGCGGCAGCGGCGAATCGGGCAGATCTTCGAACAGCGGCTTCTGTTTTTCCTTGATGACACGGTCGGACTTCTGAATGGCG
>DATFUO010000233.1:0-6003 GCA_035260785.1 Burkholderiales bacterium | reverse complement strand
TTGCGGAAAGAACAATGCCGCGAAGAACGGCGCCAGTGTTGCGTACAGATAGAAGTCATACCACTCGAAAACCGTGCCCAGCGAGGAAGCGAAGATGACCCGCTTCTCTTCCGGCTTGAAATCCGGATGACTCTTATCGTGAATGCTGGTTGCGATGCCAGTCATGTTCTCGCCTCCCTTGTGGGTGTTGCTGCGGTGGTCGGGTGCCGACGCAGTCAGACCGACAGTTTAATTGCCGGGCCCGGGAGATTGTCAATGTCAGGCTTCGGCGCAGATGCAGCAAACCTGGCCTGACAGCAAGGGAGGGGGTTGATCATCGTCTGGTGCCAAAAAGAAAAACCCCGCCGAAGCGGGGCTTTTCGACCTGCCAGAGCGATTTAAAGCTCTTACATATCCATGCCGCCCATGCCACCCATACCGCCCATGCCGCCGCCACCGCCGTGGGAATGGTCTTCCTTCGGCGACTCAGCCACCATCGCCGCAGTTGTCAGGATCAGACCGGCTACCGAAGCAGCATTCTGCAGTGCGTAGCGGGTAACCTTGGTGGGATCGAGCACGCCCATCTCCATCATGTCCCCGTACTCACCCGTCGCGGCGTTGTAGCCGAAATTGCCCTTGCCTTCGGCAACCTTGTTGAGCACCACCGACGGCTCATCACCGGCGTTGGCGACGATCCAGCGCAGCGGCTCTTCCAGCGCACGAATGACGATCTTGATACCCGCTTCCTGATCGTGATTTTCGCCCTTGAGCTTGGTAATCGCACTACGCGCCCGAATCAAGGCAACTCCACCGCCCGCCACGATGCCTTCCTCGACTGCAGCACGCGTCGCGTGCAGCGCGTCTTCGACGCGAGCCTTCTTTTCCTTCATTTCGACTTCGGTTGCAGCACCCACTTTGATCAGCGCCACACCACCGGCCAGCTTGGCGACACGCTCCTGCAGCTTTTCCTTGTCGTAATCGCTGGTGGCTTCGTCGATCTGCTTGCGGATCGACTTGACCCGGCCTTCGATGGTCTTGCCGTCGCCCGCACCGTCGATGATGGTCGTCTCTTCCTTGCCGATTTCGATGCGCTTGGCCTGGCCGAGGTCTTTCAGCGCGGCCTTCTCGAGGGAAAGCCCAACCTCTTCCGCGATGACGGTACCGCCGGTCAGGATGGCAATGTCTTCGAGCATGGCCTTGCGACGATCGCCGAACCCCGGTGCCTTCACTGCGCAGGTCTTGAGGATGCCGCGAATGTTGTTGACCACGAGGGTTGCCAACGCTTCGCCGTCGACGTCCTCGGCGACGATCAGCAACGGACGTCCGGCCTTGGCGACCTGTTCCAGAATCGGCAGCAATTCGCGGATGTTGGAGACCTTCTTGTCGTGCAGAAGGACGTAGGGATTGTCCAGAATCGAAATCTGACGATCCGGATTGTTGATGAAGTAAGGCGACAGATAGCCGCGGTCGAACTGCATGCCTTCCACGACTTCCAGTTCATCCTCGAGGCCCTGACCGTCTTCGACGGTGATCACGCCTTCCTTGCCGACTTTTTCCATGGCTTCGGCAATTTTCTGTCCGATCACGGCGTCGGAATTTGCGGAGATCGAGCCAACCTGGGCGATTTCCTTGCCGGTGGTGCAGGGCCTGGAGATCTTCTTTAGTTCTTCGACAACGGAAATGACGGCCTTGTCGATGCCACGCTTCAGGTCCATCGGGTTCATGCCGGCGGCCACGAACTTCATGCCTTCCTGCACGATCGCCTGTGCCAGCACGGTGGCAGTGGTGGTACCGTCACCAGCGACATCCGAAGTCTTGGAAGCCACCTCCTTGACCATCTGGGCGCCCATGTTTTCGAACCTGTCCTTGAGTTCGATTTCCTTGGCGACGGAAACACCGTCCTTCGTAATGGTGGGTGCGCCAAAGGAGCGCTCCAACACCACATTGCGGCCCTTCGGGCCCAGGGTGACCTTGACCGCATCAGCCAGGATGTTGACTCCGGCCACGATACGGGCACGGGCGGAGTCGTGAAATTTGACGTCTTTTGCTGCCATAAGAATTTGCTCCTGAAATTGGGTTGGAACTTGATGGTTGCTTTAGGCTGCTTCGACGACACCCATGATGTCTTCCTCGCGCATCACGAGCAGTTCTTCGCCGTGAACCTTGACGGTCTGGCCGGAATATTTGCCGAACAGGATCTTGTCACCCTTCTTGACATCCAGCGGACGGACCTTGCCGTCTTCCAGGACCTTGCCGTTGCCAACCGCAATCACCTCGCCCTGGTCAGGCTTCTCGGCGGCGGTATCGGGAATCACGATGCCGGAGGCAGTCTTGCGCTCTTCCTCCAGGCGCTTGACGATTACGCGGTCGTGCAAAGGACGGATTTTCATTTCAACTCTCCTTGTTATGGACGAAATCGAGAGCAAAGCTCCCGTTAGCACTCAATGCTTGAGAGTGCTAATAGTAAGGGCGGAGAGATCAAAATTCAAGGGCTTTGGCTTTTCCCGAAGGCCGGATCGCGCCCAACAGCATGTAAGCAGGTGCTTACACAACAGGAATGCCAGACGGTCGCTCTGATTCGACCTTAGGGCGCGGGTAGAATCTCAGTTGATAACGGAAGGCGAACCGGGTACGCCAAATCGATAAACCGTTTTCCCCGCGCCATGGCCGACGGGCGGCACGGATTCTATCGGACACGGTGGAGTCCGTGTGCCGTCAGCACACAACGTGGCGTCATCGGCAAATTCGGCCCAGATGCCACGATAAACAGGACGAAACATCCACATCAGATAGCCGCGGCGAGCCGCCAGATGAACCAGGTCTGCAGCATCCGGGGCCTCCGCAACCACAACCTGAAAATCGTTGAGTGAATAGGGGAATGAACCGAAGGCCTGCAAACATTCCAGGGCTTCACTTGAATCGGCCCCAGGCCGGGCGCAACCGGCTCGCTCAGCCCGAGCCACATCCCAAGCACCGAGTTCCCAACCCGCCTCCATAGCCGCGCGATCCAGCGTCGCCAAGTCACTCCAGCGATAATTGACCTGAAGGGCCGAGCTAGGGATCGGCGTATACGCCACCGTTTCTGCTTCTTCGAGTTCGATGATTTTTTCTTCGACAAAACCATGCCAATGCAGCGTCAGGATCACCGGGGTATCCGGACAAGGGACAGCGGCGACAGTGATCGCCACCAAAGGCAGGGGTTTGGCTGCTATGCGCTGCGTAATGGTCTCCAGCAAATTCATGCGTGACTCCTTTGCGTCGGAAAGTGGGCACCCATAAAAAAGCAAAGCATCATCAATGCCTGATCGTCTGGCAGCCAAAACTGCAGAGCGCCAACACCCCCAAGCTTGATTCACCGGCCAAAAAATGTCTTACTGCGCCCGATGTTCAGCCGCGCCGTTTCTTGCACTGTCTTCCGATGAATCCCAGATTCTCGCGCAATCGGGATCTGCTCTCCCGCAGCCTGCGCTCCGTGTGGCATCCCTGCACCCAGATGAAGCATCACGAGCAGATGCCGCTGATACCGATCTCGCGCGGCGATGGCGTGTGGCTGTATGACTTCGACGGCAACCGTTACCTCGACGCGGTCAGCTCCTGGTGGGTCAACCTGTTCGGGCATGCCAACCCGCGCATCAACGCGGCTGTTGCCGACCAGCTCGGCAGGCTTGAACACGTAATCCTGGCTGGATTCACACACGAACCCGTCGTGCAACTTTCCGAACGCCTGTCGGCTCTGACCGGGTTGTCGCATTGTTTCTACGGCAGCGACGGCGCATCTGCGGTGGAGATCGCGCTGAAGATGAGCTTCCACTATTGGAAAAATAGCGGGCGGCCCGAAAAAACGGGGTTTGTCAGTCTCAAGAATGGCTACCACGGGGAAACGCTGGGAGCATTGTCGGTCACCGATGTTCCCTTGTTCCGGGATACCTATGCGGCGCTGTTGCGGCAGAGCACGCAGCTTCCGTCGCCGGACTGGCGCAATGCGCATCCCGGCGAAACAGCCGAGGATGTTGCCCTTCGCGCGGCAGGGGAGCTGGAGAAATATCTCGCCGCTCAGCATGGGCAGACCGCGGCCCTGATTGTCGAACCGCTGGTTCAGGCTGCGGGCACAATGGCCATGTACCATGCGAGCTTTCTACGCGAAGCGCGGACTCTGTGCAATCGCTACGGCGTGCACCTCATCGCGGATGAAATCGCGGTCGGATTCGGGCGCACGGGTAATTTTCTCGCCTGCGAACAAGCCGGCATTCGTCCCGACTTCGTCTGCCTTTCCAAGGGCATCACTGGTGGTTACCTGCCGCTGTCCGTAACGATGACGAGCGACGACATCTATCGGGCGTTCTACGACGACGAAATGGCGCGCGGCTTCCTGCATTCCCATTCCTATTCCGGCAACGCGCTCGCCTGTCGCGCCGCGCTGGCTGTGCTGGATATTTTCGAGCAGGACGACGTGATCGCCGCCAATCGGGCCAAGTCCGCACAGATTTCCGCCCGCTGTCAGAAGATCGCCCGGCACGCGAGTGTGAGACAGTTTCGCAATACCGGCATGATCTGGGCGTTCGAGGTCGCAACGGATGATCCGCTGTTCCCGCGCAAGTTCTATGGCGCAGCGCTGGACCGGGGATTGTTGCTGCGCCCACTGGGGAATACCGTTTATTTCATGCCACCGTATATCATCGAAGAAGACCACATGGACATGCTCGTCGCGGGCACCTGCGCAATCCTGGATAGCATGGAATTAAGCGATTCCGATCACGCTGTTCCTGGGCCGGGCCGCGCGTGAATTCGATGCTCTTGCGCTTCACGTTGTTGCTGCTCGCATTGCCCGCAAGCGTGAGCGCCACGGTCCCGACCGATCTGCCTGGGGACATATCGGCCGCCCTCGCACAAGCCGGCATCCCCGAAAGCGAGGTCGGCATCTACGTTTACGATCTCACCAGCGATCGTGAGGTGTTGTCCTTCGGAGCCGACCGGGCACTTAATCCGGCTTCAGCCATGAAGCTGCTCACCACCTTCGCAGCGCTCGAATTGCTCGGCCCGGCCTATACATGGAAGACCGAAGCCTGGCTGGATGGCAAGCTTGATGGCGACCGGCTCAATGGCAACCTGGTATTGAAAGGGTACGGCGATCCGAAATTCAGCATAGAAAGTCTCTGGCTGTTTCTGCGTGATCTGCGCCATCGCGGCCTGCGCGATATTGGAGGAGACTTGTTGCTGGATCGCAGCTATTTCGCGATCGACAGCCACAATCCCGCGCTGTTCGATAACGAGCCTTCGCGGCCGTATAACGTCGGCGCGGACGCGCTGCTGATCAATTACAAGACATTCCGGGTACAGTTCGTGCCGGACGAGGCAAAACAAACAGTTGGCATCTACTCGGAACCGGCCCTGCCGCAGACACTTGTGGTGAACAATCTCCGGCTCGGGCCGGGAAGCTGCGACGTGTGGCCGGAGAAACCCGCGATCAATGAGAATACCCTGACGTTTTCCGGCGTGTTTCCATCCGGGTGTGGCGAGAAATTTCGCTATTTCAGCCTGCTCCCGGCGAACGACTACGCGCAAACGCTGTTCCGGCAGGTCTGGCAGCAGGTCGGCGGCAACTGGTCTGGAGCCGTGCGGGACGCCGAAATTCCCGTAACGGCAAAGCTCTTCGCCACCTGGGAATCCCCGCCACTCTCGGAACTGATTCGCGACGTCAACAAGTTCAGCATCAACGTCATGGCGCGGCAGATATTCCTTACCCTGGGCGCGCGCGAGAATCCGCCGGCGTCGCTGGAAAAATCGCAGCGCGCAGTGCGCGAATGGCTTGAACGCCGCGGACTTTTCTTTCCCGAGCTGGTGGTCGAAAACGGCGCAGGCCTGTCGCGCTCCGACAGGATCAGTTCGCATCACCTCGCCCAGGTGCTGATCGCAGCCTATCGCAGCGCGCTGATGCCGGAATACACGGCTTCCCTGCCGCTGACTGCAATTGACGGCACGATGAAAAGGCGGTTGGGGAATTCGCCGGTGGCCGGCCAGTCGCAC
>DATFUO010000232.1:0-5987 GCA_035260785.1 Burkholderiales bacterium | reverse complement strand
ACGGTGCCTAGCGCGACCAGATCGAGCAGGTCGGCGAGGTTGGGCTCCTTGCGCAGGCTGAACCACTCGCGGCGTCGCAATTCGGCGCGCAAGGCGACGAGCACATAAAACATCACGCCCACCCCGGCCAGGTGCTTGCTCGCAAAGCTGCATCCGTGCTGATTGGGATTGACGATGCAGGCAGCGGCGGGCAGTTGTGCGCCCGGCAGATGATGATCGGTTATCAGAACCTGGATGCCGAGCCTCGCGGCCTCCTCGACGCCTTCCACGCTGGCGATGCCGTTGTCCACGGTGATCAGAAAATCCGGTTTCCGGCTGGCTGCCAGCTGCACGATTTCCGGTGTGAGTCCGTAACCGTATTCGAAACGGTTTGGCACCAGATATTCGACTTTCGCGCCAAAGCTCTGGAGGCCCAGCATGCCGACCGCGCAGCCCGTGGCGCCGTCTGCGTCGTAGTCGGCAACGATGAGCAGGCGCTTTCCGGCGGCAATCGCGTCGGCCAGCAGATGCGCCATGGTCGCGCAATTGAGCAATTGATCGAACGGCAGCAGCCGGCCCAGCGAAGTTTCAAGTTGTGTCGGTTCGTGAACGCCGCGGGAGGCGTAGATTTTTGCGAGCACCGGGTGCAGGCCGGCGGCGCGCAGCTTTGCAAATGCCGCCGCAGGCACGTCGCGTTCGAGGATGCGCGGGGGATTCGTCATGCCCGGTGGGGTGGCATGTCGAGCGAACCCGCGGATCTCCACCAGCGCCGCAAATTCATGCGGCTGACGGACCACCGGTAGCTGCGGCCATCGGTGACGGTTGCAACGACGAGCCGGCGTATACGCCCCTTTTTCAGCATTCCTGCAAGGGGCGCGAACCAGCGTTGCTCCAGGCTTTCGAGTGCGTCTTTCCAGGCGGCCGGATCGAGGCGCATCGAGGCTGATGCCCCGTCGTTCAATTCGATCAGCACGGCCTCCGCAGTGATGGCATCGATACCCCGTTCGGTTGCCGTGAACGGGATTTGCGTCAGCTTCGACAAGCCATGCACAAGTGCGCTGCTGCCGACCACGGCCTGAAAAGATGTGCTGGCGCGAGGCAGCGTCCCGCCACCGGAGAACCAGAGACTGTTGACCGGCAGGGCGCCGCGCTGCTCGCGTTCCTCGTTGACCGGATGTGCGTGCAGCAACATCTGGACTTCGTTGAATATCCGGTGCCAGGCCAAGCGGTCTTCGCCTTCCGGCAACATCGGATCTATATCGCAGCCGACGGCCCGCGACAGGCCGTTGGTGTGGATACGAACGGGTCGCGCGGTTTTCAGGTACCAGCGATGAGGTTGCGGTGCCAGGAAGGTGAAATGATCCGTGGCGAAGTGACGGTTGAGCGCATCACAGAGCGAAGCCGCCTCGGTTTCGGTAATCGTCAGGGTTTCAGGAGCCAGCAGAATCAGCTGGTCGCGATTTACCTGAAGATGCACCGGATCGGCGCTCAGACAGAAATCCTCTCCCGGAATCATTCCGGCGCCCAACATTGCGATCGGCGCGCTCGGCCAGTCGGTCTGCCGCGACACGCCGAATTGCTCGCATAGCCAGGCCCGTTCGTCGTCGCAAGGCGACTCGTGGGTATCGCTGCGGCCGATCAAAGTCCGCAACGTCGGAACAATCGGCGAATCGGGGATCGCACCGGCATGAGGCCAAAACAGCGCGGGAATGAACAGGGTAACGGTATGCACGGAGTCGGGGCGAAATTCGATTGTGAGTCTAGCACGCGGGTTTTCGACTGCTCTGCGAAAACCTGCGCAGAACGTGGCGGTCTTACCTGGCTACCTTTCTTGGCAAGCTTACTTATGTGTGGCGGAATATGGCAGACTGCGCGTCGCTGCCGGAAAACCCACGCCGCTAGATCATCCATCCATGCTGACGCCGTATGAGTTGTTTGTCGGGCTGCGCTATACGCGCGCCAAGCGGCGCAACCATTTCATCTCCTTCATTTCCGTCACTTCGATGCTCGGCATTGCCCTGGGTGTCGCCGCGCTGATCGTCGTGCTGTCGGTCATGAACGGATTCCAGAAGGAGTTGCGCGCGCGCATTCTCGGCGTGGCGTCGCATGTGCAGATCACCGGCATGCCTGGCGGCCTCAAGGACTGGCAGCACGTTGCGGCGCAGACCGAGGTGAACAAGGAGGTAGTTGCGGCCGCGCCTTATGTAATGGCGCAGGCCTTGATCTCCAACCACCAGACGGTGCAAGGCAGCATCGTGCGCGGCATATTGCCCGCGGAGGAAGACAAAGTCGCCGACATCGGCATGCACATGAAATCCGGAAGCCTCGGCGCGCTGCAACCCGGCAAGTTCGGGATAGTGCTGGGTAGCGAGCTCGCGCTGAGCATCGGTGCGCGCCTCGGCGACAAGATCGTGGTCATCGCGCCGCAGGGGCAAGTGACGCCGGCCGGGATCATGCCGCGGCTCAAGCAATTCGACGTCGTCGGCATTTTTGAAGTCGGCATGTACGAATACGATGCCGGGCTGGCCCTGATTCATCTGGAAGACGCGCAGAAACTCTATCGCATGGAAGACAAGGTTTCGGGTGTGCGCCTGAAACTGAAGGATCTGTTTGCGGCGCCGCGTGTGGCCCGTGAACTCACCTACACGTTGGACGCGGATGTCTACGTCGCCGACTGGACCCGCAGCCATGCCAACTTCTTCCGGGCCGTGCAGATCGAAAAACGCGTCATGTTCATCATCCTGCTGCTGATCGTCGCTGTTGCCGCGTTCAATATCGTGTCGACGCTGGTCATGGCCGTAACCGACAAGCGCGCCGACATTGCCATCCTGCGCACGCTCGGCGCGGCGCCGGGCGAGATCATGAAGATTTTCATGATCCAGGGCGCCCTGATCGGCGTGATCGGTACCCTCGCCGGTGTGGCTGGCGGCGTGCTGATCGCCTGGAACGTGGATGTCGTTGTGCCGGCCATCGAGCACCTGATCGGCGTGCAATTCCTGGCAAAAGATGTGTACTACATCAGTGACCTGCCGTCCGACCCTCACCTGCAGGACGTCGTCGTCATCGCACTGACGTCGTTTGTGCTCAGCCTCGCGGCGACACTGTATCCCAGCCTGCGCGCCGCCCGCGTAAATCCGGCCGAGGCCTTGAGGTATGAGTGAGATGATCACAAACGTTGTGGTTTCGTGCCGCAATCTGCAAAAGATATTCCGGCAGGGCGATTACGCCGTACCCGTTCTGACTGGCGTAGACATTGAAGTGCGACGCGGTGAAACAGTGGCCATCGTCGGTGCGTCGGGTTCCGGGAAGAGCACGCTGCTCCACCTGCTCGGTGGTCTCGATGAGGCGTCGTCCGGCGAGATACTGATCATGGGACGGCGGTTGGACGAACTCGGTGAAAAGGAAAAAGGACGATTGCGCAATCACGGTCTGGGCTTCGTTTATCAATTTCATCACCTGCTGCCGGAATTCACGGCATTGGAAAATGTCGCGATGCCGTTGCTGATCCGCCGCATGACGGGCGAAGACGCTTCACAACGAGCCCTCCATATCCTGGACCGCGTCGGACTCGGTGCAAGGGTCAGCCATACGCCGGGAGAACTGTCGGGGGGCGAGCGCCAGCGCGCGGCGTTGGCGCGGGCCCTGGTGACCGAACCGGCGTGCGTGCTCGCGGATGAACCCACCGGCAATCTCGATCGCCATACCGCCGAGGGCGTGCTCGATCTCATGCTCGAACTCAATCGCGAACTGTCCACCAGCTTCATCGTGGTGACTCACGATCCGGCCATCGCGGCGCGGATGCAGCGCACGCTGCGGCTGGAAGACGGAAAGTTGAAACAGGACTCGGGACGCGGGACTTAGGACTCGGATGAAGACAGTGACATCGCCTGCCTGAGTACTAAGCCCTGCGTCCCGAGTCCTGCTTTTAATATTCGCGCGGAATTGGATCGAGCGATCGCCAAAGATACCACGTGGCCACCGTTCGCCACGGTTGCCAGGAACCCGCAATCTGCCGGATTTTGAGCTTGGACAGCGGTTTGCCGCTGTTGTAGTGCAGGCTCATGGCACGCTGCAGGCCGACATCGTCCACCGGAAGGATGTCGGGCCGCATCATGAAAAAAATCAGAAACATCTCCGCGGTCCAGCGCCCGACACCTTTGACGCGCGTAAGTGCGGCAATCAGTTGCTCGTCGTCGCGATCGCTCCAGCTGGTCGAGTCGAGCGATCCGTCCAGAAAATGTTCCGCCAGATCGATAAGATAGGTCGATTTTTTACTGGAGAGGCCGCAGGCGCGCAACTTCGACGGATCCATGCGCACGATGGCGGCAGGACCGAGCGCACCGACCGATTCGAGCAGTTTCTGCCACACGCTCTCCGCCGCCGACACTGAAATTTCCTCGCCCACGATCGAACGTGCCAGGGTCGTGAAGGCGTCGCTGCGGCTTTGCAGGTAAGGGCCTTCATGGTTACGGATGAGAACCCGGAGCACGGGGTCCCGGCCTGATAATTCGCGAGTGGCTTCGTTCCAGTACGATGGCGTCATGATTCAACAGGGTCGCGGTCAGCTGCCGAGCCGGAACGTCAAGCGTGGGAGAATTGGAGCAGTTCGAGTATACGCCAATCCGGCTGGGCAATTGAGCGCGGAGCCCCTCATTCCTGGGGGAACGGAGTGCGCGAACGCTGGCGTTTGCGCCAGGACAGCACGACATGCACACGCCAGGCGGCGAGTACCAGCAGATGGCCGGTGACCGCAAGAATCAGCGCCAGCAGAACTAGGCCCACCGCAAAGGGCTTGCCCATCACTGCGAACCAGTGCGCTACGGCGGGAATCCAGTCCATGTTCGGCAGATTCAAGAGATGCAGATCAGGGGGCAGAGGCACAGTGGAAGCCGAACTGGTGACGAACAGACCGAGTTTGTAGGCGACGTAGTACAACGGAAGAATCGTGACCGGATTGGTATACCAGGTCACAATCGCCGCCACCGGCAGATTGACGCGGAATACGACGGCACACAGTGCAGCGGCCAGCATTTGCAGCGGGCCGGGCACCAGCCCGCAGAACAGGCCGATCGCCACGCCGCCGGCGACCGATTTGCGGTGAAGATGCCAGAGATTGTGGTGCTGCAGGGTCGCGCCGAAGAATCGAAGGTAACGATTCTCGCGGATGCTTTGGTGACTCGGCAGGGATTTTCGGAATATTTTGCGTGGCATGGCGGTGACGAATATTACTCTCGGTAGATCGTGACGAGCATCTATCTGTTTGCCCTGGTTGCGGGAGCCTGGGTGCTCCAGCAACAGGCCATCTTGCCGGATCTGACAGGCGCCACGGCGTTGGTACCGTTGGCCGTCTTATGGAGCGTCGTCGCGCGCCGTTCCGGTGCTGCCAACAGGGTGTTCTCGCATTCGGTTGGTATTGCGGCATTTGCTGTTGGCGGATTTTTCTGGGCGGCCGCCAATGGGGCCTGGAAGCTCGCGGACGATCTGCCGGAAATCTGGGAAGGACGCGATGTCGAGATCGCGGGTGTCATCGCGGAAATGGTGCAGCGAAACGATCGGGGCGTGCGATTGCTGCTCGACGTGGAGCGGACATACACGCTGGATGCGAAGATTCCATCGCGCATTTCGCTGATGTGGTACGCGACCGACGACAAGATGCCGCCCGAGTTGCATGCCGGACAGCGCTGGCGCATGCCGGTACGCCTGCACAGACCCCATGGAAACGCCAATCCCAATGGATTCGATTTCGAAGCGTGGATGCTGGAACGGGGCATCCTCGCAGTTGGATATATCCGCACGCAGCCTGCGCCAAGACTGATGGTACCCATGGTGTGGCGTCCCGGCTACGTGCTGGAACGATCACGGGAGGCGGCACGGGCGCATTTGATCGGTGCGCTGGGCGATCGGCCTTATGCAGGCGTAATCGTGGCACTTGCGATCGGCGATCAGCAGGCCATACCACCTGATCAATGGCAGGTGTTCACGCGTACCGGCGTCAATCACCTGATGAG
>DATFUO010000231.1:0-7976 GCA_035260785.1 Burkholderiales bacterium | reverse complement strand
CAACCGGCGTGGATGCGATTTTCCTCGTTGGCGTGAAGTCGAAAGCCGATCTCGATGCGGTCGCGGCGGAAGTGAAACTGCCACTGATCCTCGGCGGCGCCGGCAAGGAAATAATGGATCGCGAGTTGCTTGCGCAACGCGGCGTGCGCGTCTGCCTGCAAGGCCATCAGCCGTTCGCGGCAGCGGTGCGTGCCGTGCATGACACGCTGCGCGCATTGCGCGAAGGCACGCCGCCGGAAAAAATTGAATTTGCGGCGAGCGACGAACTAATGAAGCGTCTCACGCGCAATGACGACTATGCGCGTTGGATGAAGGACTGGCTGTAATTTTTTACACCCTCTCGCTCACCGCAGAGGACGCGGATACCCGACGTGCTAGGCACGTAGGGTATCCGCGTCCTCTGCGGTGAGTGCTTGGATTATGAACGACCCTCGCCTAAAGGCGAGGGTTTCGGATTACGACTCAAGTCGGTAATTGTCGACCTACCGGTCGACTGAATTCAAAGTCAAAATCGAATGCCACATTTTAAGTACGTCGGTGATACAACGAAAATCAAACCCTTCCGCTTGAAAGCGGAGGGTTTACGGATCCCTAAAGGCGACTCTAAAGGAGGCCCCGCGACGCGAGATTGCGCATCAGGTCGTTGACGCCGTAAGTCCACGGCGCGACCTTGTCGCAATGATTGACACGGTTCACGAGCATGCCGAGGGAATCCGCGCGGATCGAAACGACGTCGCCGATCTTGTGCGTGAAGCCCTTGCCGGGCTGGTCGCGATCCTGCACGGGTGCGAACTGGGTGCCGAGAAAGAGCATGGTTCCGTCGGGATACTGGTGCGTGCGATTCACCGCCTGGCCTGCAAGGTCCAGAGGATCGCGGCTGATGTTGGCAAGATGGCTCTCGCCGGCCAGCCTGTATCCTTCGGGCCCGGCGATCTCGATGCGGATGTGCGTGCGGCGCAGATCATCGACGCCATAGTGGCGGTCGAACAGTCGGATGAAAGGGCCGATCGCGCAACTGGCGTTGTTGTCCTTCGCCTTGCCCAGCAGCAATGCGCTGCGTCCCTCGAAATCGCGCAGGTTCACGTCGTTGCCGAGCGCCGCCCCCACCACCCGGCCGGCGCGGTTGATGGCCAGCACGACTTCCGGCTCCGGGTTGTTCCACGAGGAATCGGCGCGCACGCCGATCTCCGCACCCAGGCCGACGGCGGACATGGGTTGCGACTTGTTGAACACTTCCGCGTCGGGTCCGATGCCGACTTCCAGATACTGCGACCAGAGATTGCGCCTGATCAGCGATTCCTTGACCCGCTTCGCCTCCGCCGTACCCGGTTTGACGGTTTTGATCTCCGCGCCGATCTCCGCGCCGATGGAACGGCGGATCTCGTCGGCCTTGTCCTGGTCTCCCTTGGCATGCTCCTCGATGACGCGCTCGAGCATGCTGGAGACGAAGGTCACACCGCAGGCCCGCAATGCCTGCAGGTCGCAGGGCGTGAGCAGATACGGCTTCGCCGCATCGCGGCGGTCCGCATGGGAATTGGCGATCAGATCGGCGATGGCCCCCAGGGGCTTTGCCCAGCCGGTCTTCACCGCATCAAGCGCGACCCTGACCGGATCCTGCAGGTTGAGTAATTCGCTGGTCGTGGGAGCAACGCGCGACAGGTCCCAGGCCTGGGCATCGGCAACGAGCACGGGACTCGGGCCGGCGTTGCGCCCCGGCACCCAGGCGCGTCCGACCAGCGTCGCCTGTATCGCATCGTCAGGCAGGACTTGTTCGGCTGCGAACTTCATGTTCTGCCTCCGGTCAATCGTGGCGGTTGATCAGGAAAAAGAAATCCGGTGCGCAGTCAGGCGTGCACACCGCCACCCAGCCTTCGCTCCGTGACTTGAATCCGAAATACGCATCCATCGGATGGCCCTGATCATTGCGGGCGACGAGCTTGACGATGCGTGCGGGCGGCGACTTGTCGGTATAGGTAGCCAGGGTTTTGGCAAAGGCCTCGTGCAGCTTCCTGATTTCGCCGCCCGACAACTCCGTGGCTTTGAAGCCGGTGAAATAACGGCCGCCGGCCTCGGGACGCGACGCCATCGGGGAGTAGGCAGGAATCGAAGGCCGGTCGAAAAAACTGCCCGGGAACCGCCAACTCCATCCCTGCGCGGCGACAATCATCTGCGCCGAAGGCGTGCATATCACGGTGGCCGCCCCGGCGAGTTGTTTCGGCAAGGTGGGGGTGAGATCCCCAGGCGGATGTTCGCAGTCCAGAATGCCCCCTGCCGGCGTTTGCGCTTCGGAAACAGCGGAGGCCTGCAAGGTCGCGACAAGCAGCAGCAAAGCCAGACAGCGCGGTAACATGGGCTCCCCCAGGATGATTTTTTCCGGAGATTATACAGATGAGCTCGCGCAACTCGTCGGTCAGCATGCGCAGGCCGGACGCCTTAGAATCGCGGCCTGTGCAGATACCCATTCTCTCCGGCAATGCTTGACCGCGCGCTGATCTTCCTGGACCTGGAAACGACCGGCGCCACCGCGCATTCCGATCGAATCACCGAAATCGGCCTGGTCGAGGTCGACAGAGGCCGCCATATCGGCGAATGGAGTTCTCTGGTGAACCCCGGACGACCGATCCCGCCGCTGATCGAGTCCCTGACCGGCATCACCGATGCCATGGTGGCCGGGGCACCGACATTCGCCGAGCTCGCCAGGGATTTGCATGAGCGGCTGGCAGGCAAGACGCTGGTGGCCCACAACGCCCGCTTCGATTTCGGATTTCTGCGCAGCGAATTCCGGCGCGTCGGGCTCAAGTACGATCCGGATGTCCTGTGCACCGTCCGGCTGTCGCGCCGGCTGTATCCGCAGGAGCGGCGGCACAATCTGGACAGTATTATCGAGCGTTATGGCCTTGCCTGCGACAACCGGCATCGCGCGCTCGCCGACGCGCGCGTGCTGTGGGACTTCACGCAACGCATCCATCGCGATATTGAAACCAGCGAAATTCGCAATGCCGTCGCGGACCAGCTCAAGAAACCGCGGCTGCCGCCAGGCCTGCCGGCGGATCTGCCCGAGCGCATTCCGGAAGCTCCCGGGGTATACGCGTTCTACTCGCAGGGCAATGTGGCGCTGCATGTCGGCAAGAGCGCGAATCTGCGGGCGCGCGTGCTCTCGCATTTCAGCGCCGACAAGCGGCCTGCATGGCGGGCTTGCGCTGAAATTACCCGCGTGGAATGGGATGCCGCCGCCGGCGAGCTGGGCATGCAGATCCGTCACATGCAATGGCTGAAGCACTTGCAGCCGCTGCATAACAGCACGCCGCGGCACGATGGGGAACTCTGGGCGTTGCAATGGGATCCGGTCGATGGCCCCTCGATTCCCTTGCCGGTCGACACCGTGGGCCTGGATTTATCCAGGATGTCCAGACTCTATGGAATGTTCCGCTCGCGGCGCACCGCACTCAATGCACTGCGCAAGATGGCCGACGAGCATGGTTTGTGTCATATCGGCACGGGCCTGCAAACCGGTCCAGGCCCTTGTCTCGGATATCGGCTCAAACGCTGCCACGGCCTTTGCGTCGGTCGCCAGTCCACGGTCGCGCACTCGATGCGCATGATGCAGGCATTGCACGCGCTGCGGTTGCGGGACTGGCCGCATCCGGGTCCAATCGGAATCCGCGAACACGATCCGATGACCGGGCGAACCGAGATTCATGTGCTGGATCGCTGGCGGCATCTTGGCACCGCCGATGCCGACACGGATCCGCACGATATTCTGCAGACTCGTCGCGACGCACCGTTCGAAGCTGGCATCTACCGGATACTCCTGCAGTATTTCAAATCGATTCCGCGCGACGCCGAAATCGTCGCACTGGGATGACGCTCAGTGTCGCTCCAGGAAGCCGGCGATTGCCTTGTTGAATGCAGCGGGCTGCTCGAGGTTGGACAAATGCGACGCGGAGGGAATCACGACGATTTCCGATCCGGGAATCGCATCCTGGATCGCGCGCGACATGGCCACCGGCGTGCCGACGTCCTGATCGCCGACGATGATCTGGACCGGACATTTGATCGCACCGAGACGATCGGTCAGGTCGATTTTGGGGATAGCCCTGCAGCAGCCGATGTAGCCCGACACTCTGGTGTTGCGGATCATCTGGCCCACTCGCCCCATCATCGGCTTGTTCGCCTTGTAGAACGGCTCGGTAAACCAACGCTGCAGCGTGGGTTCCACCAGCGGTTCCATGCCCTGTTCCGTTGCGATCTTGATGCGGCCTTCCCATATGGGCCCCGCTTCCGGAGGAATCCGGCTCGACGTATCGCATAACACCAGGCTGCGGAAGTGTTTTGGATACTTGAGCGCGAACGTCATGCCGATCATTCCACCCATCGACAGACCGATGAAATGCGGAGCCTTCACCGAGAGTCCGTCGAGCAAGCCGAACAGGTCTTCGCAAAGCATGTCCAGCGTGTAGGCGCCCTCTGGCGCATCGCTGCCGCCGTGTCCACGGGTGTCGAAACGCAACACGCGAAAGCGCGTCTTCAGCAACTGGGCCTGTTCGTCCCACATCGAGCGATCGCAGGCAAGCGAGTGACTCATCACGACCCATGGACCCTGCCCTTCGATCGTGTAGTTGATCCCGATGCCGTTGCTTTTTGCTTTCATCGCGCCTCCCCAGGAAGACAAAGTACAGGCCGGCGCAGTATAGGTCGACCGACCGGTCTGCACAACGACGCGCCGGCGCCGGTTGTTTCGTCGTAACATTCCCGTTTCCGGCGTTGTCGTCCGGCACAATAAAACCACAAGGGGGAGACATCTTGAGGCTCGTTCAATTCACGGACCGCTCCGGCGCGCGCCGGGTTGCCGCGTCCGAAGACGGCAAAACTTTGCGCCCTCTCGCCGGGGTCGCGCGGACTTACGATCTGGCGCTCGCCGCCGCCCGTGCCAATTCCTCGCTCGAATCCGCGGCGAGGGCCAAGGTCGGCGCGGAAACGCTCAGCTACGATGAGGTAATCAATGAAAGGCGTCTGCTGCCGCCGCTCGATCATCCCGACCCTTACCGCTGCCTGATCACCGGGACGGGTTTGTCGCATCTGGGCAGCGCCGCGGCGCGCGACTCGATGCACGCGAAACTGCAGAAGGACGAATCCGAACTGACCGATTCGATGAAGATGTTCAAGTGGGGCATGGAAGGCGGCAAACCCGCAACCGGGAAAATCGGCACGGCGCCGGAGTGGTTCTACAAGGGGGACGGGCGTTGCGTGGTCGCGCCCGAGCAGGAACTCGAGCTGCCGGCCTATGCGCTCGACGGCGGCGAGGAAGTGGAAATCGTCGGCCTCTACCTCGTCGGCGATCGCGGCGAGGTCTTGCGAATCGGCTTCGCGCTCGGTAACGAATACGCGGACCACGTCATGGAGCGCCAGAATTATCTTTATCTGGCGCATTCGAAGTTGCGCCAATGTTCATTCGGTCCTGAATTGCTTGTCGGCGCGCTGCCCGCATCGGTCACCGGGCGGGCGCGCCTGGTGCGCGAGGGTAGGGAAATCTGGGCCGAGGACTGGTTATCCGGCGAAGAGAACATGTGCCACTCGATCGGTAACCTCGAGCATCACCACTTCAAGTATCGCGACTTCCGTCAGCCAGGCGACATGCACGTGCATTTTTTCGGTGCCGCCACCGGCAGTTTCACCAAAAAGATCGAAACACGGGTCGGCGACGTGTTCGAAATCCAGGCCGCGCAGTTCGGTCGCCCGCTGCGCAATCCGCTCGGCGCCGCGCGGGAAAAAGACAGCCTGGTCACCATCCGCGCACTGTGAGCGAACTGCACGTGGTCTTCGGCACCGGGCCGCTCGGCCTGGCGGTCATGCGCGAGCTGCGCCGCCGCGGCAAACAGGTGCGCATGATCAATCGCTCCAGCCGGGTCCGGTTCGAAAAGGATCTGCAGACCGAAGTCGGCGGCATCGATGCCGCCGATCCAGCGCGGGCCCGCGAAGTCTGCGAAGGCGCGGCGGTGGTCTATCACTGCATCGGTTTGCCCTACCCGCGCTGGCCGGAATTTGCGTCGATCGCAACGGGCATCGTCGAGGGTACGGCATTCGCCGGGGCGAAGCTCGTCTACGCCGACAATCTTTACGCTTATGGCGCGGTGGCAAGGCCGATGACCGAAGACCTGCCCTGGACCGCCACGACGAAGAAAGGGCGTCTGCGCGCCGGGATTGCGCAGTCGCTGATGAATGCGCACCGTGCCGGCAAGATCCGCCTCGCGATCGGTCGCGGATCGGATTTCTTCGGGCCTTTCGCCACCGACGCGGCGATCATGGGCAGCCGCGTATTCAGCCGGGCACTGGCCGGCAAGGCCGCGCAGCTCATTGGCGACCCGGACCGGCTGCATACCTACACCTTCATCGACGACTTCGGCAAGGCGCTGGTCACGCTGGGCGAGCGTGAAGAGGTCTTGGGAAAAACATGGCACGTGCCAAGCGCACCGGCGATTACGACACGCCGCTTTGTGGAAAAGGTCTACGGCGCGCTGGGTCAGCGCGCGAAGTTGAGATCGATCCCGCGTATTGCCATCGCCGTGCTGGGACGGTTCGACGAGAACATCACGGAGCTGCAGGAAATGCTATACCAATTCGAACGCGATTTCGTCATGGATTCGAGCCGGTTCGAATCGACATTCCTCGCGCGGCCGACGCCGCTGGAAGACTCGATACGGCAGACACTCGACTGGTATCGAAGCCGCTCATCGACCTGAGCCCAGAAAGAGCAAATAAAAGGGGCCGCGGTGCGGCCCCTTTTATTTTCGCAAGAATCCACCCCTAACGCGCAGTGGGATTTTTTTCTATCAGCGCGTACGCCGAATGGTTATGGATTGACTCGAAGTTCTCGGACTCGACGATGTAACCATCGATGCGTGCGTCCCCGTTCAGCGCGGTAGCCACATCGCGCACCAGATCCTCGACGAACTTGGGATTATCGTAGGCGCGCTCGGTGACGTATTTTTCGTCCGGGCGCTTGAGCAGGCCGTAAAGTTCACACGAGGCTTCCTGCTCCGCGACCCGCACCAGCTCCTCGATCCAGACATGGGCGTTCGTGCGGGCGGTGATCGTCACATGGGAGCGCTGGTTATGCGCGCCATATTCGGAAATCTTTTTCGAGCACGGGCACAGGCTGGTCACCGGAACGACTACCTTCATGGTGAATGAATAGCCTGACGGCGAGATTTCGCCGGTAAATGTGATCTCGTAATCCATCAGGCTCTTCACGCCGGACACCGGTGCTGCCTTGTTGATGAAGTACGGAAACGTCATTTCGATGCGGCCGAATTCAGCTTCCAGCCGCTTGACCATGTCGCGCAACATCGTCTCGAAAGACTCGACCGATATTTCGCGTTCGTGGGAATTCAGGATCTCGACAAAGCGCGACATATGGGTGCCTTTGAAATTGTGCGGCAACCCTACGTACATGTTGAATGTGGCGATGGTGTGCTGGACGCCGCTGTCGCGGTCCGCCACGCGGACCGGATGACGGATCGCCTTGACGCCGACCTTGTCGATTGCGAGACGGCGGGTATCCGCGGAACCCTGCACATCCGGTATCGCGAAGCTATCTGGAAAATTCATCGAACGGCTCCTCTGGCGCGAGGTAACAGGACAACGATTATAGACGCCCTCAATACCCGAGTAAACTACTCATCTATAAATTTTGCGATGGATTGAAGAATTCCTTCGGCATCGAGTCCGCAGTCCTTCAGCAGTCTGGCAGGATCCCCATGATCGATGAAGCGATCAGGCAACCCGAGTTGCAGCGTCGGCCTCTGAAATCCCTGCTTTTCGAGGACCTCGAGTACGCCGCTGCCGGCACCACCGAGAATGGTGTTTTCTTCCACGGTAATCAGATGCGCGTGGTCACGGGCAAGTTCCCGGATCAATTCTTCGTCGAGCGGTTTGACAAAGCGCATGTTCGCCACCGTTGCGCCCAATTTTTCGCC
>DATFUO010000230.1:0-18779 GCA_035260785.1 Burkholderiales bacterium | reverse complement strand
TCGAAGACCGCCACATGACCAAGATGCGCGCCCGCGCCGTGATAGTTGCCAGCGGCGTGTTCGAGCAACCCGCAATTTTTCACAATAACGACCTCCCCGGCGTGATGCTGGCTTCGGCCGCGCAGCGCCTGATTTATCGCTATGCCGTTAAGCCTATGCGATCCGCAGTCGTGCTGGCGGCCAATGAAGACGGCTATGAGGCCGCACTCGATCTGCGAGCCAACGATATCAGCGTTGAAGCCGTGGTGGACTTGCGCATCAACCCAGGCTTGTGCGCCGCCGCGGAAAAATTGGCGCAGGACGGTGTCCCGATCCGCAGCGGGCATGGCATCCATGAATTGGGAACAAATAGCGGACGCGTCGGCGCCGCCGTGATCTGTCCGCTGCTCGCCAACGGCGAACTCGATTCCTTGAGGCAGGAAATCATCGGATGCGACGGCGTATTGATGAGCGTCGGCTACGCACCGGCCGCGGCGCTGCTCTATCAGGCCGGCACGAAAATGCGATTCGATGACACGATCCAGCAATTTGTTCCGGACCTGCTGCCTTCCGGCGTGTTCGCTGCGGGCCGGGTGAACGGGGTCTACGCGCTCGAGGACCGCCAGCGCGATGGCGTGCGTGCCGGCGTGGAAGCAGCCAGGTATCTGGGCTTTACCTCTGGGCCACCACCCGCCGTTGCGCGTCCCACGGTCTCCCCGAATCATCCTTATCCGATCTTCGATCACCCGAGGGCCAAGAATTTCGTCGATTTCGACGAGGACCTTCAACTCGGGGACTTCGTCAACGCGGTTCAGGAAGGCTTCGACAACATCGAATTGCTCAAGCGCTATTCCACCGTTGGCATGGGGCCGAGCCAGGGCAAGCATTCGAACATGAACGCGATCCGCATCCTGGCGAAGCTTTTGCACAAGACGCCCGGCGAAGTCGGCAGTACCACGGCGCGTCCATTCTTCCATCCGGTGCCGATGTCGCACCTCGCGGGACGTGGCTTTCATCCGGAACGCCTTACGCCTTTGCATTCGCGGCACCAGTCTGTCGGCGCGGTGTTCATGCAGGCTGGCGCCTGGCTGCGTCCCGAATACTATTCAGTCCCCGGTAAATCGAAACTCGAAGCCGTGCGCGAAGAAGTTGTGGCAGTGCGCCACCAGCTCGGCATCATCGATGTCGGCACGCTCGGCAAAATGGAGATTTCCGGACCCGAAGCCGCTGCGTTTCTGGAGCGTATCTATACCGGCCGCTTCAGCAATCTGAAGGTCGGCGTGACGCGCTATGCGCTGATGCTCGATGAAGCCGGGGTGATCGTCGACGACGGCGTGGTGGCGCGGCTCGGCGACGAACGCTTCTATTTCACGACGACAACGACCGGCTCGGCCAACGTTTATCGCGTGTTGACGCGGCTGAACGTGCTTTGGCAGATGAAAGTCGGAATCGTCAATGTCACCGGCGGCTACGCCGCGGTCAACCTCGCCGGCCCGCGCTCGCGCGATGTGTTGGCGCAGGTCACGAAACTCGATCTTTCCGCGCAGGCGTTTCCTTACCTTGGGGTTCGCGAAGGCGAAGTGGCCGCGATACCGGCACGCGTGATTCGGGTGGGATTCGTCGGCGAGCTCGGTTACGAAATCCATGTTCCGGCCGATGAAGCCGGCTTCCTGTGGGACGCATTGATGCAGGCCGGGCGCACGCACGGCATCCGGCCCTTCGGCATCGAGGCGCAGCGCCTGCTGCGGCTGGAAAAGGCGCACATCATCATCGGGCAGGATACCGACGGCTTGACGACGCCGATCGAAGCGGGAATGGGCTGGGCGGTCAAGATGGACAAACCCTATTTCATCGGCCAGCGCAGCCTGAAAATCATCGGCAGAAAAAAAACCAGGGCGCAACTGGTCGGGTTCACGCTTGATGCCGACGAAATACATGCCGCTCCCAGGGAATGTCATCTGGTGATCCGCGATGGACAGATCGCCGGCCGCGTGACGAGCATCGCCTTCAGCCCGGCGCTTGGCCGGCATGTGGGACTGGCATTCGTCGCGCCGGACATGGCTGCCGAGAACACGCGCTTTTTCATTCGCGCGGACGCGGGGCGCATGGTGCAGGCGCGGGTCGTGCCGACCCCTTTCTACGATCCGTCCGGCGCCCTGCAGAAGGCTGCGGCATGAACGCAAGGCGCCTGAGTCCCGTCCATGCACAACTTGTCGCGTTGCAGCCGCAGTGGGAAGAGCGTCACGGCATGGAAATAGCATCCCGTATTGGCAGCGATGACGCATCGAAGCTGGAGTCGGTGGCAGTGGCCGACTTGAGTTTCCTGCCGAAGCTCGGCCTCAAGGGACCGGCCGCGGAACAGTGGCTGGCAAGCCTGGACATCACGCTGCCTGCAAAAGCGAATGGCTGGGCGCCGCTGGCCGGCCACGGTGTGATCGCGAGGCTGGGAAGAAGCGAATTTTTCCTCGAGGACAGTAATGCTTCCGGCACGGTCGGTTCAATCAGGACAGCCCTTGGCAGCGGCGCGCCCGGAGTGTATCCGGTGATCCGCCAGGATGCCGGATTCGCGCTCGCCGGCAAGCACGTGAACGAATTGCTTGTTCAGACATGCAACGTGAATTTCGCGCAATTCAATCCGCAGGAACGGATCGCGGTGATGACCCAGATGATCGGGGTATCGATTCTCGCGATCCGCACCGACTACAAGGAAATGCCGTGTTACCGCATCTGGTGTGATCCGACCTTCGCCCCCTATTTCTGGGGAACGGTTGCAGAAATTGCCGGGGAGCTGGGCGGGGGCGTCATCGGCGCGGACGGTTTGCCCGGGTAGGCGGGCGGGGCGACTGCAACTTTCCATCCTAGGGAGCATCGAGTGCAATGACACCGCAAGCGGCAAGGAAATATCTGAAGGACAACAAGGTCAAGTACATCCTCGCGCAGTTCGTGGACATTCATGGCGCCGCGAAGGCCAAGGCCGTGCCCGTTGAGCACCTCGACATGATGCTCAACGAAGGCGCGGGCTTCGCCGGTTTCGCGTTGTGGGGATTCGGCATGGGACCGCACGGCCCGGACTACATGGCAGTCGGCGATCCTTCCACGCTGTCGGTCATTCCGTGGATGCCGGGGTTTGCGCGCATGGCCTGCTACGGCCATGTCAACGGCGCGCCTTACCAATATTGCTCGCGCGTCGTGCTGAAGCGGCAGCTCGATGCACTCGCCAAACGCGGGCTCACCATGTACACCGGCATCGAGCCGGAGTTCATGCTGCTCAAGCGCGCGGCCGACGGCAAACTCGCCCCGGCGGACGATACCGACCTGCTAGAAAAGCCCTGTTACGACTACAAAGGCCTGGCTCGCTCGGTACCGTTTCTCGAAGCCATGGTGGACGCGTTGCGCGCCGTCGGCGTCGACGTCTATCAGATC
This sequence comes from Burkholderiales bacterium, assembly GCA_035260785.1. GTDB lineage: Bacteria > Pseudomonadota > Gammaproteobacteria > Burkholderiales > JACQAP01 > JACQAP01. The sequence goes on along the minus strand of DATFUO010000230.1, from coordinate 15,377 downwards.
GATCACGAAGATGCCAATGGCCAGTTCGAAGTGAATTTCACTTACGGCGATGCGTTGAGTTCCGCCGACAGACTGGTGCTGGTAAAGATGGCGGCCTCGGAAATCGCCAGATCGATGGACATGATCGCGACCTTCATGCCGAAGCCGTTCTCCGACCGCACCGGTACGGGAGCGCATTTTCACATCTCGATAGGCAACAGCAAGGTCAAGAACCTGTTCCATGACGACAAGGACAAGAACGGCCTTGGCTTGTCGACGATGGCTTATCACTTCATGGGCGGCGTGCTGGCCCATGCGAAGGCGCTGACCGCCATCGTTGCGCCGACCATCAATTCCTACAAGCGCCTCGTGGTTGGGCGCGCCCTGTCGGGTGCGACCTGGGCGCCGGCCTACATCACCTACGGCAACAACAATCGTACCGCGTGCGTGCGCGTACCTTACGGGAGGCTGGAGCTGCGGCTGCCCGACGGGTCCGCCAATCCTTATCTCGCCAGCGCGGCGATCCTGGCGGCGGGCATGGATGGCGTCGAGCGCAAACTCGATCCCGGCAAACCGATCAATGAAAACCTCTACGAGTGGTCGCCGGAAAAGCTCAAGCGTGCGGGCATCGGCCTGTTGCCGCAGAGCCTGAAGGAGGCGCTGGACGAATTCGAGAAGGACAAGGTGCTGCGCACCGCGCTCGGCGAGGACCTCTCGCAGGAATTCCTCACGCTCAAGCGCATGGAATGGGTTGAGTACTCGCGACATGTTTCCGAATGGGAACGCGAGCGCTATGTGGAGTTCTTCTAGCAACGTTGCGCATCAGCGGAGAGGCATCATGTGTGGAATCGTAGGATTGCTGCTCAAGAAGCCGCAGCTGCGTGAGCAACTCGGCCAGCTGGCATTGCCGATGCTGATCGGCATGACCGAGCGTGGGCCGGATTCGGCCGGGTTCGCCGTATTTACCGATGAACTGCCGGATAACCGGCGCAAGTACAGTCTGCATGCCCCGGGTTGGGACTACGACTGGGCCGGTTTTGAAGCAGAGTTCATCAAACGGTTCGGTACCGAGGCGCAGATCGAGGTCAAAGGCAATCATGCCGTGCTGATTTGCGACGAGCCGGTGGACAAGGTGCGGCCCTGGGTCCGCCAGGCCTTTCCCAAACTGCATGTGCTCGCGGCCGGCCGGCTGATGGACATCTATAAGGACGTGGGTAGTCCCGCGGATGTCGCCGGGCGCTATCAGTTCGAAAAGCTTGCCGGGTCCCACCTGGTCGCACACACGCGCATGGCGACCGAATCGGCGGTGACACCGGATCGCGCGCACCCGTTCACGGCCGGCGAGGATTTCTGCCTGGTGCACAACGGCTCGCTGTCGAATCCCTACCAGATCCGCCGCCAGCTCGAGCCGCTCGGCATCGGTTTCGATACCGATAACGATACCGAGGCCGCATGCCGCTATTTCGAATGGCGCATGCGCGAGGGCGACGATCTCGAAGCCGCCATCCACAAAGGCTTCGAGGAGCTCGATGGTTTTTACACCTTCCTGATGGGTACGGCAGACGAACTGGCGCTGGTGCGCGATGCCTTTGCCTGCAAGCCCGCGGTGGTGGCGGAGACGGATGACTATGTTGCGATCTCTTCGGAATTCCGTTCTTTGGCAAAGCTGCCGGACATCAAGAACGCCGCCATTTTCGAACCCGTGCCCGAGGAGATCTACGTATGGCGGACGTAACGCGCGCACCTCGTGCCGCGGCGGACGCCGTCACCTTCGATCTGTCGAAGCAGTCGCTGCGCAGCCTCAACCAGTTTCTGCACCACGGACTCGGTGCGACGAAAAAAGTCGTCGTGCTCAATCCCGATGGCGCCCATAACATCGCCGCCGGCGTGAATGCGCAGGTGGACGTTGAAGTCGATGGGCACGCCGGATACTTCGCGGCAGGCATGAATCAACTCGCCACCGTCCTGATCCGCGGCAATGCCGGCCCCGGGCTCGCCGAAGGCATGACCTCCGGAGTCGTGCACGTCGAGGGTTTTGCGTCCGTATCGGCAGGCGCCGCGGCGCACGGCGGGTTGCTGGTGGTCGAAGGCGATGCTTCGCTTCGTTGCGGCATTTCCATGAAAGGTATCGACATCGTCGTCGGGGGGTCGGTCGGCGACTTTTGCGCTTTCATGGCCCAAGCCGGCCGGCTGGTCGTGTGCGGTGACGCCGGCGATGCATTGGGCGATTCGCTCTACGAGGCGGTGATCTATGTGCGCGGCAAGGTGAAATCGTTTGGTGCCGACGCACACGAGGAACCGATGACCGAGGCCGATTACGACGCTGTCAAAGACCTGCTGGCGAAAGCGGGTTTGAAGCACGACGCCAGGGAATTTCGACGCGTGGCTTCCAAGCGCGAGCTGTATCACTGGAATGCCAACGCGAATCAGGAATACTAGGTCTTCACCGCAAAGGCGCGAAGGCGCAAAGAAAAACGACGCAAAGAAAGGCAAGAGGCAACGTGAAGTTACTGCAGCACCGAGGCCGATGCATGAGCACGAATGGTGATTTGAGATGAGAACGTTCAGGTTGGTTTTCTTTGCGTTTCCTTCGCGCCTTTGCGTCTTTGCGGTTAACGGGTTTGAATTTAGGGTGCAGACATGAACAAACCAGTCGAATCGCACAAACGCATGCAGTTCGAGGAAAGCGCGGGCTTCGACCGCAAGATCATCGATTACGTCCATCACGCATCGGCGACCGGACTTTATGAAATCCGCGGTCTGGGCGCGAAACGCCACGTGCCGCATTTCGATGACCTGGTATTCCTTGGTGCATCGCTGTCGCGTTATCCGCTGGAAGGTTATCGCGAAAAATGCGTGACCAGGACGGTGCTGGGCACGCGCTTCGCGAGCAAGCCGATCGAGCTTGCCATTCCGATCACGATCGCCGGCATGAGTTTCGGTTCGCTGTCCGCCAACGTCAAGGAAGCGCTGGGCCGCGCAGCAAGAGAAATGGGCACTTCGACCACCACCGGCGACGGCGGCATGACCGAAGAGGAACGCCGGTCTTCGAAAACGCTGATCTACCAATGCCTGCCTTCGCGCTATGGATTCAAGCCGGACGACGTGCGCCGGGCCGACGCTATCGAAGTCGTCATCGGTCAGGGCGCCAAACCCGGCGGTGGCGGCATGCTGCTTGGCCAGAAGGTCAATCCGCGCGTGGCCAAAATGCGCGTGCTGCCCGAGGGAGTCGACCAGCGCTCTGCCTGCCGGCATCCGGACTGGACCGGACCAGACGACCTGACCATCAAGATCCAGGAGTTGCGCGAAATCACTGATTGGGAAAAACCGATCTACGTCAAGGTGGGCGCAACGCGGACTTTTCACGACGTGAAGCTCGCGGTGCATTCCGGTGCCGACGTGATCGTGGTGGACGGCATGCAAGGGGGCACGGCCGCGACACAGACGGTATTCATCGAAAACGTCGGCATTCCTACCCTGGCAGCGGTGCGGCAGGCGGTGGATGCGCTGGAAGATCTGAACATGAAAGGCAAGGTGCAGCTCATCGTTTCGGGTGGCATCCGTACCGGCGCCGACATCGCCAAGGCGCTGGCGATGGGCGCCGATGCCGTATCGATAGGACAGGGGATTCTGCTTTCGCTCGGCTGCAACAGCGATACCTACGTGCAGAACGGCGTGCATCATTCGGCTGCCGACGACTACGAAAAGCTGGGCACGGCGCCCGGATTCTGCCATCACTGCCATACCGGTCGCTGCCCGGTCGGGGTAACGACGCAAGACGCCATGCTGGAGCAACGTCTGGAACCGATGGTCGGCGCCAAACGCGTGCGCAATTATCTCAAGACGCTCAACATGGAACTGACCACCATAGCGCGTGCCTGCGGCAAACAGAACGTGCATCACCTCGAACGCGAAGACCTGGTAGCGTTGACGGTCGAAGCCGCGGCAATGGCGCGCGTGCCGCTCGCCGGCACCGACTGGATTCCCGGAACCTCCGGTTTCTGAGGCATTCCGAAGATGGACGACCGAGAGTCCAAACCCAATGGTCCGGCCGAGCAGCGTCCGGGTGCGGTTGCCGCCAACGGTAAATCTCTCGATCGCTTCATTGGCAATGTCATTCGCGAACTCAGGCTGAAAGACAATCTGACGATCGCGGAGGTCGCCGCGCAGGCCGGCATCTCGCGCGGCATGGTGTCCAAGATCGAAAACGGCCAGGTTTCCACCAGTCTGGAGACGCTGTCGAAAATCGCGCTGGCGCTCGGTGTATCGCTGGCGCATCTTTTCCGTCACTACAACATGCCTTCCGGTGGCGCCCAGCTGGTCAAGAATGGCGCCGGCATGGAAGTCGTGCGCCGCGGCACGCGACGCGGACACACCTATCATCTGCTGGCCTACGACCAGGGACCCACAAAGGTCTTCGAGCCTTTCCTGATTACCATGGACGATGCATCGGAAGTTTTTCCGACCTTCGAGCATCCCGGCACGGAGTTTATATACATGCTCAAAGGCAGGATCGAATACCGCCATGGACAGCACACTTACATTCTCGAACCAGGCGATGCGCTTACTTTCCGCGGCGACATTCCGCACGGGCCCGAACGGCTGATCGAGCTGCCGATCCATTTTCTGTCCACCATTATTTACGGCAGCCAGAGCGACGGGTAGCCGAATCTCTGCGTTTGTTTTCGGGAGGCGCGAATCATGCCAGCCAGTCAATCGATACGCATCGAGCGCGCTCGCAAGGACGATATACCGTCAATGGTCGAATTGCTTGCCGCGTTGTTCTCGATCGAAAGCGATTTTTCCGCCGATCGTGCAAGACAGCGCCGCGGACTGGAATTGCTGCTGGCACAACCAGACGATCGGTGTGTCATGCTGATTGCGCGTTCGATTGAGGGCAAGGCGGTCGGCATGGCCAGTGCACAACTCGTCATTTCGACGGCGGAAGGTGCGCCTTCGGCCTGGATCGAGGACGTTATCGTGCAACAGGCGTTTCGCGGCCAGGGCATCGCCGGATTTCTGCTGCGCAGCTTGCTCGATTGGGCGCGGCAGCATGGCGCGACCAGGGCGCAATTGCTGGCTGACAACGCAAACACATTCGCCCTGGATTTCTACGAGCACATCGGCTGGGAACGGACCCAGTTGTGCACCTGGCGCCGGCCGCTTCAGGATCGCTGAACTTCCCGGCTGACATGTCCTGCCAGCGCTGTTCGACTTGGAAAAAATACGGGCGCCCGAAGGCGCCCGAGGAATGGTAAGCGGACTTACCGGAGGAGACTACATAACCTGGGACCGATTAATGTCCCGGAACGCAATAATCGTCATTCGACTTTTTCGCCGTGCAGGCTGATGTCCAGACCTTCGCGTTCCTGATCTTCCGGTACGCGCAGCCCGATCGTCATATCGATGATCTTGAGGATGATGAAGGAGACGATGAAACCGTAGATCAGCGTCGTGCCCACTCCCCATAGCTGAATCAGCACGCTGCTATCGACGCCACTGATGTCTTTGCTGACCAAAGCTCCGGTCAGCAAAGCGCCGACGATACCACCGATGCAGTGCACGCCAAACGCGTCGAGGGAATCATCGTAGCCGAGCCATTTCTTCACGTAGGAGGAAGCATAAAAGCAGAGGACGCCCGCGGCCACGCCGATGATCACCGACGCATTCGGCCCGACGAAACCGGATGCCGGGGTAATTGCCACCAGTCCGGCGACCGCTCCCGAGGCGATTCCGAGCACACTCGGTTTGCCCTTGGCCAGCCACTCGGAGAACATCCAGCTGAGCGCCGCCACTGCTGTGGCAATCTGCGTCGCCGCCATGGCCATGCCGGCACGGCCATCGGCTGCCACCGCGGAACCCGCGTTAAAGCCGAACCAGCCCACCCATAGCAGCGATGCGCCAATGACCGTGAGCGTGAGGTTGTGCGGCGCCATCGGTTCCTTGCCGTAGCCGATGCGTTTACCGAGGACAAGCGCGCAAGCCAGACCCGCAATACCCGCGTTGATGTGCACCACCGTGCCGCCGGCGAAATCGAGCACGCCCTTGACAGCAAGCCAGCCGCTCGGTTCCCACACCCAGTGCGCAATCGGGGCATAGACCACGATCGACCAGATGCCCATGAACCACAGCATCGCCGAAAATTTCATGCGGTCGGCGAAGGCGCCGGCAATTAACGCCGGTGTGATGATCGCGAAGGTGAGCTGGAACATCGCGTATACCGTCTCGGGAACGGTCACGCCGAGATGCGAGACCGAGGTTTTCCCGGCATCGTGCAGGTAAACCATCCCATTCATGAAGGCGCGACTGAAACCACCAAGATAGGCCGTACTACCGGGCGTAAAGGCAAGACTGTATCCGATCAACCACCACAGTACGGTTACCAGGCAGGTGATCGCAAAACTCTGCATCAACGTTGCCAACACGTTCTTCTTGCGGACCATCCCGCCGTAGAACAGCGCCAGACCGGGGATGGTCATCAGCAGGACCAGAGCCGTGGAGGCGAGCATCCACGCCGTATCGCCGGAGTTGATCTTGTCGTTGGTGACCAGCACTGGCTCGGTGGGTGCGGGTGGCGCTGCGGCGGCCGGGGCCGCCGCAGGAGCGGCGGCAGGCGCAGTTGCCGCGTCCGCCGGCTTGGCCTCGTCGGCAAAGCTCGGCACGGAAAAGCCCAGCACTCCGCACAGAGCCAGAAGCATAGAAATTTTTCTAATCATGACGTTCTCCCTATAGCGCATCCGCGCCGGTCTCACCGGTGCGGATGCGAACGACTTGTTCGAGATCGAAAACGAAGATCTTGCCGTCGCCGATCTTGCCGGTGTTGGCGGACTTCTCGATGGCCTCGATCACCTGATCCAGCAGTTCCGTCTTGATCGCGGCCTCGATCTTCACTTTGGGCAGGAAGTCCACGACGTATTCGGCGCCACGGTAAAGCTCCGTGTGGCCCTTCTGCCGGCCGAATCCCTTGACTTCGGTCACCGTGATCCCCTGCACGCCAATGGCGGACAAGGCTTCACGCACCTCGTCAAGCTTGAAGGGCTTGATGATTGCAGTTACTAGTTTCATATGATTGCTCCCTGAGTTGGGTAACTTTCCCCGAGGCGGTTAGAACTTGTAGATGGCTTCCACACCATAGGAAGACTGAGTCTTGCCGGTTGTCCCGTTGTCGGACGTGACGAAGGAGGACTTGTCAGACTTGTCGCCTCGCACTTCGCCCCGGAACTCCATGTTCTTGGAGGGCAGGTAAGCGAGAGTTACCGTGGCTTCCTTCCATTTCTGGACGACACCCGTGCGATAGCCATCCTTGTCGTCGAAGTATTCGCCGCGCACTGCAAGGCGCCAGGTGTCGGTCAGCAGGTAAGTGACGTAACCGGCTAAACCTGACCACTTGGCCTTGTCCTTACCGTCAGGTGTAACCGTTGAAGCCTTGTCCTGCGAACCGTAGTCGTAGTTCAGGGTGAAGCTGAGCTTATCCGTAACGGTATAAGTAGCAACCAGATCGAGGATGTTGCGCATGCCTTCGGGACCTGTTGCCGTCAGTCCGCCCACTCGCTCAGTGCCGGCGTAATCTACCGCTGCAATGGTCAGCGGCTTAATCGGAGTTACCGAGAAGCCCAGTTCCAAGGTTTTTTGCTTGTTAGTGTCCCTCACGTCGTCCCACCCGTTGTTCAACCCACCGAACACGCTCACCTTGTCGTTCACGGCGTACGTGGCGCGCAAGCCGGTGTGCGTGAAGGGGATGGCGTAACCGAACAGGATCGAACGCGAATAATTGACGTCGTTGGTGGAGTTGATGACTTCAGCCCCCGCACTTGTGACGTACTTGCCGGCGATGACCGTGAGCGCGCCATGGGCATACTGGCCGTACGCCTGGGTGACATCAAACTGCGACTCGGAAGTGGTATCGAACGAGTGGATGACCTTGGCGTCTCTGCCCGCAGTGAGATTGACTACGCCACCGAAGCCTTCCGTGGGCGTCTTGGCGATAGTGACGGCGGCTTGGTGGAGATTGAATGAGTTGGGCTCGGTGTCGAACACCCGGTCTGGAGCTCCGCTGGAAAAAAGACCCGTACCGGACAGGTGCGAATAAGCCGTATCGATATAACCGTTGATGGTGATCCCTGAGGAATCCAAAACCTGACTCAGAGTCGGAATTGCCGGGCCGGCTGGCGCGGCCGGTTTTGCGTCTTCGGCACTGGCGGCCATGGGCAGAGCAAACGCACCAGCGACAGCAGCAGCAAGTAATTTTTTCTCAAGCATGGCGATCTTCCTTTTGTGATGATTGAAACAAGAAGTAACTTGGCTGGAAACAGCGGTGAGAGGCGTCAGCATTTAGCATGCCAAACGGAAAAATATTTTTAATTAACTAGTTATGGTCTCTCTCGATTAAGACTCATAAGGCGTCGCACCAAACAAATGCGCCAATCTGATGCATTGCACCCAAGCAGTGCGAAGAGGAATGCAAGCGGTGCTTTGCTACACTCCCTGATCAGGAGGTGTGCAATTGGAAACCCGATTTCTGGACGATTTGAACCGCAAGGTAGCTGAACTCATCGCCGCCTCGCCCGCGAAGGACGTCGAGAAAAATCTGCGCGCGCTTTTGTCGAGCGCCTTTTCCCGGCTCGATCTGGTGACCCGCGAAGAGTTCGACATTCAGCAGCAAGTGCTCGGCCGTACCCGTGAAAAGTTGCAGCAGATGGAGGCGCGGGTGGCGGAGCTGGAGAAATTGCTCGCGGGCGGGACCGGGCGCTGACTGGCGCTTCAAAGGCCTGTGTCTCTCGCTGTCCTATATAGCCGGGCGCTTGCCGGCATGGAAGCGCCCCCGGTCACGGTGGAGGTGCATCTCGCCAATGGCCTGCCCAGTTTTACCATCGTGGGGCTGCCGGAAGCCGAAGTGAAGGAGAGCAAGGATCGCGTGCGTTCCGCGCTGCTGAATTGCCGTTTCGACTTTCCCGCGCGCCGCATTACCGTGAACCTGGCTCCCGCTGATTTGCCCAAGGAAAGCGGACGCTTCGACCTGCCGATCGCGCTGGGGATACTCGCCGCTTCCGGACAGATTCCGGGCGATAATCTTGTCGACTATGAATTCGCCGGTGAACTCGCATTGACCGGCGAACTGCGCCCCATCCGCGGTGCGTTCGCCATGACTTACAACGCACATCGCTCAGGCCGGGCCTTTGTATTGCCGGTCGACAGCGCCGCGGAGGCGGCGCTGGTACGCGATGCACGCGTGTATCCGGCGGCCACCCTGCTGAAGGTCTGCGCGTACCTTGCCGGACGCGAGTCCCTTGGACCTTGCATTCTGGCGCCGCTGCCGGCCGACAATGAAGTGGCGGACCTCGCCGAAGTAAAGGGCCAATTGCAGGCGAAGCGCGCGCTCGAAGTTGCCGCAGCGGGCGGCCACAGCATGTTGATGGTCGGGCCGCCGGGAACCGGCAAGACCATGCTCGCGGAGCGCTTTGCCGGCATCCTGCCGCCGATGACCGAAGAAGAAGCGCTGGCGTCCGCGGCAATGCAGTCGCTCGGCAGTTCGGGATTCGATGTGCGCAACTGGAAGCGTCGTCCTTACCGTTCCCCGCACCACACTGCGTCGGCGGTGGCCCTGGTGGGCGGTGGCAGTAATCCGCGGCCGGGCGAAATCTCGATGGCGATGCACGGCGTACTGTTCCTCGACGAATTGCCGGAATTCAATCGCGATGTGCTCGAAGTGCTGCGTGAACCGCTGGAGTCCGGGAAAATCAGCGTCTCGCGCGCTGCCCGGCAGGCGGAATTTCCCGCTCGCTTCCAGTTGCTGGCGGCGATGAATCCTTGTCCCTGCGGTTTCCTCGGCCATTACTCCGGCAAATGTCATTGCACGCCGGATCAGGTCAGCCGCTATCGCAATCGCATCTCCGGACCGCTCCTCGACCGTATCGACCTTCACATAGAGGTACCGGCCGTAGCCGAGAAGGATCTCGGCTTGCGCCAGTCCGGCGAATCGAGTAAGGCGATACGCGAGCGCGTAACCGCTGCGCGTACCCGCCAGATTGCGCGGCAGGGTAAACCCAATGCCCATCTGTCGGTCAGGGAAATCGGCGAACACTGCGTTGCCGAAGCGGGGGCGGATCAGTTTGCTCGCAAGGCAATCAGCGCGTTGGGGCTATCGGCGCGCGGCTACCATCGCATCCTGAAAGTCGCGCGCACGATTGCGGACCTGGCCGCTGCCCCCGGCATCTCCACGACGCACGTGGCGGAAGCCGTTCAGTACCGGCGCTACGGGCGGGTTTGATTCGGCCCGGCAACTCGCGCCGGCGCAAGCCGAGCCCGCGCATTGACACAGTCTGCCCTTCCGGATACCTTACACCCAGCGCCGATTTGACACTCAGCTTGCGGGCGCTTAATAAATGCCGCTAAAGCGTGACAAACCCGTCCCGCTCAAGCGGACGGGTTTTTCATTTTTGACTTGTCGCATGACCAATCAACGCGATCAATTGCTGCGCCGCCTGCTCGCCGAGCGCATCCTCGTTCTCGATGGTGCCATGGGCACCATGATCCAGGGGCATGGGCTCGATGCCCATCATTACCATGGAGACCGGTTTCACGAGCACGGATGTGACCAGAAGGGCAACAATGACTTGTTGACCCTGACGCAGCCGCAGATCATCCGCGGCATCCACGCCGCCTACCTGGAAGCCGGCGCGGACATCGTCGAGACCAACACCTTCAATTCGAACGCCGTGTCGATGGCCGACTACGGCATGACGGAACTGGTATATGAACTCAACAGCGCCGGCGCGCGCCTTGCGCGCTCCGCGGCGGACGAGTTCTCCTCGCGCACTCCGGGTCAGCCGCGTTTCGTCGCCGGGGTGCTCGGTCCGACCAGCCGCACCGCTTCAATATCGCCGGATGTCAATGATCCGGGCTTTCGCAATGTTTCTTTCGACGAACTGGTGGCCTGTTACATGGAATGCGTGCGCGGTCTGGTGGACGGCGGCGTCGACCTGCTCATGGTCGAAACCGTATTCGACACCTTGAACTGCAAGGCGGCTTTGTTCGCCATCGACGACTACCTCGAGCGGCAACGCCTGCACGTTCCGGTGATGGTATCCGGCACCATTACCGATGCCAGCGGCCGCACGCTATCCGGCCAGACCACCGAAGCATTCTGGAATTCGATCGCGCATGCACGGCCTTTTTCCGTCGGACTGAACTGTGCACTTGGCGCCAAGGACCTGCGTCCTTACATCGAAGAGCTGTCGAATGTCGCAGATGCAATGACCAGCCTGCATCCGAACGCCGGGCTGCCGAACGCGTTCGGCGAATACGACGAGACGCCGGAGTACACCGCATCCTTCCTGAAGGAATTTGCGCAAGCCGGCTTTCTCAATATCGCCGGGGGCTGCTGCGGCACCACGCCCGCGCATATCAAGGCCGTGGTCGAAGCGTTGAATGGCATCGCGCCTCGTCGCGTTCCGGCAATCGAGAAAAATCTGCGGCTCTCCGGACTCGAACCACTCAACATAGGAGACGACTCGTTGTTCGTGAACGTCGGGGAGCGTACCAACGTCACCGGCTCAAAAGCTTTTGCGCGCCTGATTCTTGCCGGCAACTATGGCGAAGCGCTTGCAGTGGCGCGCAGCCAGGTCGAGAGCGGCGCCCAGATGATCGACGTCAACATGGACGAGGCAATGCTGGACTCGAAGAAGGCGATGACGACCTTCCTCAATCTCATCGGCTCGGAGCCGGACATCTCGCGCGTGCCGGTGATGATCGATTCGTCAAAGTGGGACGTGATCGAAGCCGGACTGAAGTGCGTGCAGGGCAAGTGCGTAGTGAATTCGATCAGCATGAAGGAAGGCGAAGCCGAGTTCCTGCGGCAGGCGCGTCTGGTGCGCCGCTATGGCGCCGCGGCGGTCGTCATGGCCTTCGACGAAAAGGGCCAGGCCGATACGCTTGCACGCCGCATCGAGATCTGCACCCGTGCCTATCACCTGTTGGTCAAGGAAGCCCGCTTCCCGCCGGAAGATATCATCTTCGATCCGAACATCTTCGCGGTGGCGACCGGCATCGAAGAGCACAGCAACTACGCCATCGATTACATCGAGGCCACGCGCGCGATCAGGAAATCATTGCCGCACGTCAAGATAAGCGGCGGGGTGTCGAATATCTCGTTCTCGTTTCGCGGCAACGATCCCATCCGCGAAGCGATTCATACGGCGTTCCTGTTTCACGCCGTCAAGGCGGGCATGACGATGGGCATCGTCAATGCGGGCCAGCTCGGTGTCTACGAGGAGATTCCGAAAGACCTGCTGGAGCGGGTCGAGGATGTGCTGTTCAACCGCCGGCCGGATGCGACCGAGCGCATGGTCGATTTCGCGGAAGGCTACAAGGGCGAAGCGAAGATATCCGTAGAGGATCTTTCCTGGCGCGAAGGCACCGTGGTCCAGCGCATCACGCATGCGCTGGTTCGGGGGATCAACAGCTACATCGTAGCGGACACCGAGGAAGCGCGCCTGCAGTTCCCCTATCCGATCCAGGTCATCGAAGGTCCCCTGATGGAAGGCATGAACGTGGTCGGCGACCTGTTCGGGGCCGGCAAGATGTTCCTGCCCCAAGTGGTGAAATCTGCGCGTGTCATGAAGGAAGCTGTTGCGCACCTGATTCCCTTCATCGAGGCGGAGAAGTTGCGCTCCGGCACCGCCGGTCAGAGCAAGGGCAAAATCGTCATTGCAACGGTGAAGGGTGACGTACACGATATCGGCAAGAACATCGTCTCGGTCGTGCTCCAATGCAACAATTTCGACGTGGTGAACCTGGGCGTCATGGTGCCGGCGGAAAAAATCCTCAGGACAGCCCGAGAGGAAAACGCCGACATCATCGGGCTGTCGGGGCTGATCACGCCATCGCTCGAGGAAATGGCGCACGTTGCAAAGGAAATGGAGCGCCAGGGATTCCATGTTCCCCTGTTGATCGGTGGGGCCACGACATCGCGCGTGCATACCGCCGTAAAAATCGAACCACACTACTCCGGCCCGACCGTGTGGGTGCCGGACGCGTCACGCAGCGTCGGCGTATGCACCAGCCTGCTGTCACGCGAATTGCACGATGACTACGTGCGCAAAGTAAAGGACGAGGCGGAAAAAACGCGCAGCCAGCACAAGGGTAAAAAAGGCCAGGGGCCGCACTACGCGATTGCAGAGGCGCGCCGCCACGGCCTGAAAACCGACTGGAAATCGTATGTGCCTCCGGCGCCGCACCTGACCGGCGTCAAGGGCTTCCGCGACTATCCGCTCGCGGAAATCGCGAAAGTCATCGACTGGACGCCGTTCTTCCAGACCTGGGAACTCGCGGGGCGTTATCCCGCAATCCTGCAGGACAAGGTCGTCGGCGAGGCCGCGCGCAATTTGTTCGACGATGCGCAAAACATGCTGGCCCGGATCATCGAGGGGAAATGGCTGGGTGCAGCGGCGGTGATCGGATTGTTCCCGGCCAACAGCGCCGGCGACGACGTCGAGGTTTATACCGACGAATCGCGAAACAAAATCGCCACGACTTTCCATTTCCTCAGACAGCAGATGGTCAAGCCACTGGACAGGCCAAATCAATGCCTGGCCGATCTGGTGGCGCCCAAGGATTCCGGCGTGCGCGACTACATTGGCGCCTTTGCCGTGACGGCAGGTATCGGCATCGATGAGCGCGTGGCCGCGTATGAACAAAAGCATGACGACTACAACGCGATCATGCTCAAGGCGCTGGCCGACCGGCTCGCCGAAGCCTTTGCCGAACTCATGCACCGGCGCGTGCGCCGGGAATTCTGGGGCTATGCGAGCGACGAGGCATTGAGCGTCGAGGAGCTCATCGGCGAAAAATATCGCGGCATCCGCCCTGCGCCCGGCTATCCCGCCTGTCCGGAGCATACCGAGAAAGGCTTGTTGTTCTCGTTGCTGAATGTCCCAGCCGAAGCCGGCATTACCCTGACGGAATCATTCGCGATGCTGCCGACCGCGGCGGTCAGTGGTTTTTATTTCTCCCACCCCGGATCCCAATACTTCGCCGTGGCGAAGATCGATCGCGATCAGGTCGAGGATTATGCGCGGCGCAAAGGCGTGAGCCTGCAGGAAATCGAGCGCTGGCTGGCGCCCAATCTTTCGTACGAGCCGGACGCCAAACTCGCGGCGTAACCGCTCGAGGAGGAGGAGTTCCGTCGGCGCGCGCCACCGATGCAAAATCCCGGGGTAACATGGCGCCGGAGGGCCCTTGCGGACGGGCGTGACAATGCGGCGATCAGTTCCTGGGGTATTGCTTTGGACCAGTGCGCGAGCGGCGGCGGCCGTTGCCTTCCTGCTGATTGCGGGCGCGGCGGCGGCCGAGCGCGTGCATAAGTATGCGGTCGCCATTGATCCGGAGCTTTCCACGCTGAGTGTTCGCGCCTGTTTCAGCGGCGCAACGCCCTCCACGCTGTCCGCCGAGTCGCTGGATGCAACGCTGGCACTGATCGACTTTCGCGCGGAGGGGAGCCGAAAATCCATCGAACCCAGCGGCTCGATCAGTTTGAAGTCCGTACCGGACAACGGCTGCATTCTCTATCGCGTGGATGTTTCCCGGCCGATCCGGCAGCACGACCGCACCGGTGACAAGATTCATCACCTCGGCAAAGACCTTCTGACCTCGGTCGGCATATGGTTCTGGCGGCCGGAAAGGCTCGACGCCGACGAAGACATCGAAGTCACGTTCATGCTTCCGGAGGGGATTTCCGTGTCTGCGCCCTGGAAGCCGGTAGCTTCGAGCAGCCAGCGCGCGGTATTCCGGACCGGCCGCGGTCCCTACGACTGGCCGGCATCGGTGGCATTCGGGCGCTTCAAGGAAAGGGAAATTCGCGTCGGTGGCGCACGACTTCGACTCAGCGTGCTGGATGCAACCCCGGCGGCGGACGTAGAGCAGATGCGGGACTGGATCCAGGACTCCGCGCAAATGGTGGCGGATCTTTATGGGCGCTTTCCGCAACCCCAGATGCAGATATTGGTCGCCCCCGGGGCGCGCGGCAACGAGCCGACGCCGTGGGCCTACGTGGTGCGCGGCGGTAGTCCTGCCGCGCACTTCTTCGTCAACCAGCGGCGGCCCATCAAGGAGTTCTTCGAGGACTGGACCGCAGTGCACGAGCTTTCGCACCTGCTGTTGCCCTACGTCAACTCTGACGATATCTGGCTATCCGAGGGCGTGGCGACTTATTTCCAGAACATCCTGCGCGCACGCAGCGGCAGGATGACCGCCCTCGATGCATGGCAACGCCTGCACGCGGGCTTTGTGCGCGGCATGGAAAGCGCACAGGGACTCACGCTCGCGCAGGCAACCGAAAGCATGTATCGGGACGACACCTACATGCGCGTCTACTGGGAAGGCGCCGCGATGCTGCTGATCGC
>DATFUO010000229.1:0-5081 GCA_035260785.1 Burkholderiales bacterium | reverse complement strand
CCGGCGCCGAAGGGCATTCATCGCGGGTTTGCGGTCGTCGATTCCTACGGAAGCTTCTCCGCGGCAGTGGTCGAAATCGCGGTTACCGACAATACGGTCATCGAAGTGAAGCGTGTCGTCGTTGCGCTCGACAGCGGGTATGTGGTGCATCCGGATGCGGTGATCGCGCAAATGCAGAGCGGCGTGATCTGGGGTCTGAGTTCGGCCATGCATGAGGAAATCACCATCAAGGACGGCCGCGTCGAGCAAAACAACTTTTCGGATTACCGGGTGCTGCGGCTGGCCGAAACGCCGAAGATCGAATCCATCCTGGTGCCCAGCGGCGGATTCTGGGGCGGCGTCGGCGAGCCGCCGATCGGCGCGGTGATCCCCGCGCTCGGAAATGCGATCTTCGCTGCGACGGGCAAGCGCGTGCGTTCGCTGCCGTTCAAGAATCACGGATTTTCGTATAAGACGTGACGGTCGTGACGGCGTGACGATCGTGACGGTCGTAAATGAACACCCGGCATAGGCTCTAAGCCGGTGAAGCGATCTGAAGCTTTGGGCACTTCGTCACGATCGTCACGTCGTCACGAAGCGAGCCGCCGCCGCGCGCTCGGCGCGCTGCTGGCCGGTGCGAGCCTGCTGGTCGTCAGGCCAGCGACGGCAACGCCCGAAGAGCTAACCGCGGCGTTGCGCGAAACCTTCGGCGATCGCCCGGTCAACCGCGGCCGGGTCAAGCTCGAACTACCCAGGCTGGCAGAGAATGGCAGCGTCGTTCCTGTCACCGTCAGCGTGGACAGCCCGATGACGGAACAGGAGTACGTGCAGAGCATCCACCTGTTTGCGGAGAAAAACCATCTGCCGCGCATCCTGGAGGTGCAACTCGGGCCTTACAACGGCAAAGCAGTGGTGGCGTCGCGCGTGCGCATGGCGACTTCGCAGCAGTTGACGGCGGTTGCGGTGCTGAGCGACGGTTCGCTCTGGTCGGCTGCGGCGGACATTGAAGTCGTCACATCGGAGTGCGGGCTGTGAGCCGCATGGGCGCGGGGCGGGTACGCATGCCCGCCAGCGCGAAACGCGGCGAGGTCATCGAGATCCGCACCCTGGTCCAGCATCCCATGGAGTCCGGCTTCCGTCTCGACAATACCGGCAAGGAAATTCCGCGCCACATCGTCGAATCGTTCGAATGCACCTACAACGGCCGCGAAATCTTCCGCGCGAAGCTGCATCCCGCCGTTTCCACCAATCCGTTTTTCACATTTTATGCAGTCGCCGTGGAAAGCGGCGAATTGGTGTTTACGTGGCGGGATGACCAGGGGGGAATGGCGACGGCGACGTCGCATCTCGACGTCGTTTGAGAGGGAAGAGAAGAGAAGAAAGAGGAAAGAGGAAAGAAAATATTCGAACGCACTGCTCCGCCTTTCGGCTGCTACCTTTTATCTTTCCTCTCGCCTCTTTCCTCTATTTCTTTTGCGCCGTCATCGTCCTGAGCCGGTCGGCGATGGTCTTGAGCAGCGAGATGGCGAAGCCAGGCTTGGTCTTGACGAGGCTCAGGAAGTCGCTGCGGCTGATGGACAGCAACTGACATTCTGTGTCGGCCGCGGCGGTTGCCGCGCGTGAGGCGTGATCGACCAGCGCCATTTCGCCGAAGGTGCCGCCGGGACCGACTTGTTCGACAACGGTTCCCCTGATCGACACCGAGACGCGGCCGCGGATGACGACGTACATCGCAACGCCGGCATCGCCTTCCTTCATGATGACGCGGCCCGCCGGGAAGGTCTGCGGCGGCCTCGCGCGAAACGCGGCGACCAGCTCTTCCATCATCTTCTTGTCGAAGACCCGCAATTCATCCCGGTCCCCGAAACTCGGCAGGCTGGCGGTCTGCTTCATCAGCGCGATCGTCAGGCGCAGCCGGTTGTTCATGATGTTCATCAGCATGAGCGCGAATTCCGGCGTGGCCTGCAGGGCCTGCTGGAACTGCCCGGCGTCGAGCGCCAGGGTCTGGCAGAACTTGCGCGCCATTGCGGAGGCCGCGCGCGGCTGCCGGGTGATCACCGCTATTTCGCCGAAGATCTCGCCGGGTTTTACGATATCGAGCGTCTTCTTGTTGCGCAGCAGGCTGACTTCCCCTTCGACCAGCAGGTACATCTTGTCGCTGATCTGGCCTTCGATGAACAGGCTTTCCATTTCCGCGAAGTTTTCCGTCTTGCCGAAGGATTCGAAACACTTGCGCGCGACCGCCGGGTCGTAGGCTTCGTCCTGTGCAGTGGGTTGGGTGAAGTCGAGTTCCATGGCACTGGATGCGGTGAGTGAGTGACTGGTGATTAGCGGGATTCGAAAGTAATTCTAGTCGAACTTAGGGTGTCGAGGCGAAGCGCGACGAATGGTGGTTGACGATCATCCAGCGATCGCCCTCCCTGTGGTAGGTGAAGGTGAACCGCATGGGGATCACGACCTCCTGGCCGTCCACCGGGTTGCGCGAAGTGTAGTAGCCCGAGTTGATGGTGATGTCGCCATAGAGGCGCACGTGATACTCGCCCAGGAACATGCGCAGGTTCGGGCGCGTGACCGCGGATTCACTGAAGTACTCGAGAATTTCCTCCGGTGTCGTGCGGATGGTCTTGGAAACCGTTCCCCACAGGATGGCGTCGCGGGAATAAAGTGCTGTGATCCGCACCGGATCGCGGGTGTTGAACGTCGCGATCCATTCGTCGGTGGCCGCGGCCACTTGCGCAGCGATGGCGTCGTCCGCCTGCTTTTCCGCAAACGCGTTGGTTGCGAGCAGCAACGACAGCAGCGCTCCGATTGCAATCTGCAATGCATAACGCATCATTCGTATCCTTTCGGGGCGACGAAGGGCTGGAACTCGCGCTCGAGGAATTGCGCCGCCGCAATGGTGGCAAGGTCGCCGTATTGCGGCCCGACGATCTGCACGCCGACCGGCAATCCTTCCCCGGTGAATCCCGCCGGGGCAATGGTCGAAGGCAGATAAGCCATGCCGGAAAAGCCGGCCCAGAACAGCTGGGTCGTCGACGGTTGCTGCTTGCCGTTGACCATCACCATGCGTTCCCAGCGTTCCCCTTTCTGGTTGTGCGCAAACGCGGCGGTCGCTGCTGTGGGGCAGAGCAGCAGATCCCAGTCGCGGAAGAACTCCGCCCATGCGTGGCGAATCTGCTCGCGCTTCTCGTTCCATGCATGCCACTCGCGCACCGGCATCGTATTGGCATGCGACATCCAGGCGGCGTAGCTGTCGTCACCCGCATTGGCATTTGCCGCGAGCTCGCGCTGGCGTGCGAACTGCTCGTCGTTCAGCGCGGACGACGTCGCGCCGCGCAGGAGGTAAATGAAGGTACGGTGCGCTTCGTGCAGGTCGAAATCCGGCCGCGCCGTCTCGCTGACCTTCGCGCCGCGTTTCGCGAACGCCGTTGCCGCGGCGAGTACCGCGGCCTGCACCGAATCGTCGACCTCCGCGGTCGCGGCAGTAGTCAGCACGGCGATTTTCATCTTCTTCACCTCGGACTTCGGTCTGGCCAGCGCGATTTTTAACCCGCGCGCCTCCATCTCGTCCGGCTGCGAAATCAGCTTCAACGCAATCGCCAGGTCGTCCGCGCTGCGCGCCATCGGGCCGATCACCGCCATGTCCTTGACGGCCAGATTCGGCGGCCGGTTGTGTCCCGCGCTCGGGCAGAGTTTGAACGTCGGTTTGTGGCCGAACACGCCGCAGTAATGCGCGGGATTGCGGATCGACGCGCCGATATCGCTGCCGAGCTCGAGTCCGGTCAGTCCGGCGGCGAGCGCCGCCGCTGCGCCGCCGGATGAGCCACCCGGCCCGCGGGTCACATCCCACGGATTGTTTGTCGTGCCATAGACCGGGTTGAACGTCTGCCAGTCGGCCAGCATCACCGGTACGTTGGTCTTGCCGAATACGACCGCGCCGGCATCCTTCAGCCGCTGTACCGCGACGGCGTGCCGTTTCGCGATATTGCCCTTCATGTCGACGCGGCCCCACGTGGACGGATGGCCTTCGAGATCGAAAGACTCCTTCACCGTCATCGGCACGCCGTGCAGCGGCCCCTTCCAGTCGCCTTTCGCGGCCGCGCGGTCCGCCTTGCGTGCCTGCTCTCGAGCGCGCTTCTCGTCGAGCACGATAATGGCGTTGAGCTTCGGATTCAGGCGGGCTACCCGGTCGAGGTAGAGGTCGAGCAGTTCCACGCTGGCGATCTTTTTGTGACGGACAAGCGAAGCCAGTTTTTTGGCGGAGAGAAAGGGTGTCATGGAAATCCTGGTAGTGAGGGGCGCCCCTCGAGGGGATACCGTTCTAAAAGGGTACTCCCGGCTTCGCCAGCGTATTTGACCATAAGGGACGAGGGTCGCGGGTCGAAGGTTCTAAATCGAAGCATACCCGAGGCTGGGATCGGGCCCAAAACGAAACGGCCGGCGGGCGCGAAGTCCTTTAGAATTCCGCGCCGGCGCCCTCCTTACAAAACAACTATGGCGCCAGGCTCGTTGAATCTATCACCATGAAAAGAGTCCCCCGTTCCCCTTACCTGGTCGGCCTGATCGGTGCCGGCATCCAGGCATCACGCACGCCGTCCATGCACGAACATGAGGCCGCGGAGCTGGGACTGCGCTGCGAATACCGGCTCATCGACCTGGAGAGGCTACAGATCGGTGCCGAGGCGCTTCCGGATTTGCTCAATGACGCGGAAAGAAAAGGTTTCGCCGGTCTCAATATCACCTATCCCTGCAAGCAATCCGTGCTCGGACTGCTGGATGAATTGTCCGACGACGCGCGCGTCATTGGCGCAGCCAATACCGTCGTGCTGTCGGACGGCCGGCGTTATGGCCACAACACCGACTGGTGGGGCTTTGCCGAAAGTTTCCGCCGCGGGCTTTCCGAGGTGCAAATCAACAGCGTGGTCCAGCTCGGTGCCGGCGGAGCGGGGGCGGCAGTCGCGCACGCCGCGCTGACACTTGGCGTTCGCGAGTTGACGCTATTCGATCTGGATGCAAGCCGCGCGAAAAATCTGGCAACCGACCTGTGTGCCCGCTTCGGCGCCGGACGCGCACTGGCGGGGTTCGACCTCGCTGCCGCAATG
>DATFUO010000228.1:0-2290 GCA_035260785.1 Burkholderiales bacterium | reverse complement strand
CGCGTCATCGGCATCTGCAAAGCCACCCCGGTAGGAGTGAAGTAGTGCGCCCCAATTCTCCAGTCAAGGCGCCCGCTCCGCGCTCCGAGCAGATCATTCTGTTTCGCGTCAGCGGCCAGATATTCGCCGTCTCTTCCGCTTCCGTGCAGGAAGTTCGCGGCATCGACAGTCTCTCCGGCGCCGTTAAGGAGGTTTCGCACCCGAGCCTGCGCAAAGTAAAGCACGTCGTGCGTCGCGGCGAAAACTCCGTGTACGTCGTGAACGCCGCGATGCACTTTGGCTTGCCGCCGGCGCCTCCGGCTCTCGTTTTCGTGCTGCGCCGCACGCGTACCGCCCTGCTGATCGACGGCATCGAGAAAATGACCAGCATGACGCGCTTGCAGGCCCTCCCTCTGGCTTTTTGCCACGAAGAACGCGGCTGGTATCGTGGGCTCACCGCGCTCGACCAAGCTGTCGTGCCGGTCGTGAAACCAGACGGTTTCTTGACTCCCGACGAGCTTTTCCTGTTGGACGCTTCGCTGTCGCAAGAAGCCGACGCAGAGGCAATCCGCATTGCCGAAGAGAACGCGCAAGACGGTATAGACACGAGTTTTACGCAATGACCCTGATCGCTGAAATCGAGCTGCAATCCTTCGTCCTGCTCCGGCTGGGCGACCGCCGATTTGCCGTCACCGCCAACCAGATTGCAGAGCTGGTCGCGCCGAGCCGCATCTTCCGCTTCCCGCACCACACCAGCGAAGTCGAAGGCGTGATTCTGCGCCGCGGCCGCATTGTGCCTGTCTGCGATGTTGCGGAGACACTCATCGGCAAGGGTTTGAAGTCGCGCCGCTTCTATTTGATCGCTCAGCGCTGCTATGGCGTGCAGACCGAGTGGGTTGCGCTGCCCGTCACCGGAGATTGCGAGCTAATCAACGCCGAGATGACTTTGCCCAGCCACACCGACGCGCCGCACGTTTCCGGCTGGCTTTCGCACGCCGGCGACGTCATCGAAGTGCTCAACCTCGCCGCATTGACTCCCGGCCCCAGCGAAATCGCGCCCAGCACCGCGCCTCTGCAGCCGCAGGAGGCCCGGCCATGATTCCCAACGGGCGCGCCGCCAAAATTTTGCTCATCGACAGCAACGTCTACTTTGCCAAGAAGCTCGGCGATGCTCTGAAGCGCGAAGGCTTCGAGGTAATTTCCAGCACGCAAGCGGCTTTTGCGCTGACCACCCTCGAATACGACGCGCCCGCCGCCATTGTTTGCGCCACTAACCTGCGCGAGATGGGCGCTCTGGAAATCGCCAAGATCATTCATGCCGACCCGAAAAATTCCGCGCTACCCGTGATTGCCCTCGGCGACGGGAGCCAGCGCGCCCTGATGGAAGCGTTTCAGGCCGGCTGCGACGATTACATCGATCGCCGCCGCACGCCCGCGACCATTGCTTCGCACGTGCGTAACATCGTCACCAGCAAAGCGGAAGGTTTCCAGCCTACGCAAATGCTGGCGCAGGCCGACACCAGCCTCAGCGGCAGCCTCACCCACACCGACCTTCCCGGCGTGCTGCAAATGCTCACGCACGCGCATCAGACTGGCGCGCTGCACATCAATGCCGCGAATGCCGACGCCGTGCTCTTCTTCGATGCCGGCGAAATCCGCCACGCCGAATGCGGCAGCCTCTTCGGCGATGAAGCCGTCGTGCACATCGTCAAGACTGTTCATGGAGGCGGCGCCGGCGTTTACAAATTTGTGTACGGAAGCACTTCGACGCAGCACACCGTGCTGCGCAATTCCACGGATCTCATGCTCGATGCCATGCGCGAATTCGACGAAGGCGCTCGCGACATGGCGGATAAGGAAGCGCTATGAGCGAAGCTATGACCATCCCTCCCCTGGCCGACGCGCCCGCGAAGCGCGCGCCCACGGTCTATTTCATCGACGACAGCGCCACCATGCGCGAAGTCATCAAGATTGCTTTCCGCCGCGAGAGCATCAACATAATCACTTGTGCCGACGCCGCTGCCGCTCTGGCGCAATTCGCGCAGAATCCGCCGGACGCGGTCATCACCGACGTCATCATGCCCGACCAGGACGGCTATTCCGTGTGCACGCAAATCAAGCAGCACGCGGAATACAGCTCCGTTCCTGTCATCCTGATGTCCGGAGTCGTGAACAAAACTGTCGCCGACAAGGCCATCGCCGTGCACGCCGACGAATTGATCCGCAAACCCTTTCAGCCCCAGGAACTGATTGGCCGCGTAAAAAGTTTGCTCGGACCGAAATTTGCGGCGCCCGTGCCCGAACGCCATGT